>CAXSIE010000090.1:0-11517 GCA_964237295.1 uncultured Flavihumibacter sp.
TATCACTACATTATGCTGCATAAAATCAGGGTTCTCAAAATTGATCGTCACTTTCCGACCCGCTTTCACCGAAAACATTTTTTTATCGTACTGCATTACGTTCTGAACAACCTTAAGCGATACAACAATATCCTTTTGTAATTTATTAACGGCACCGGCAGTTTTAGCCGCCGGCTTGGCGGCAGTAGCTTTGGATGCAGGATCCTGTTTTTCTTTACCGTTCTTCTGTAATTCCAGCGTGGCATTCTGCACATTGCCTGCGAAAGCAAATGTTCCTTCGTAGGTACCTATCTTATCAGCAGAATTCACATCCTGTGAAATGCGGACACCTTCTTTCAAAGGCTCTTTGAATACGGAAACAGCCTTCGCCTGTGCAGCTTCAGCGCCGTCTATGTCGATGCTCATCCTTCCATTGTTCTGAAGTTTTGCCGTTACCTCAAATTTTTCAGGCAGTTCTTTTTCAGATACCGCTTTGTATACGGTACCCGCCTGGTTTACAACGAAATTCATTTTACCATCCTGGATAAACAATCCATAGCCATTGTCTTTTCCGCCCTGGGCGGCGATCATTCCCTGCAAAGGGCGCTGCCCTTTGCTGACAGAAGCTTTAATGATGATTTCTTTGCCGGTTACATCAGGTGAGTATAACATAGTTCCCCTTCGCGGCAGGTTATACATTTCATGACTAATAGCTTTTTTGATGCGGTCCGTTAAACTCAAACCGGCAGTTGCAGGTTCTGATGCCGCACTTTTTGCAGCAGCGGCACTAAAACCTTCTTCATGAGTTATGGCGGCGGCCAGTAACGCTTTGGGGATCCATTCATCCTTTATATTTTCCGCATTGTTTGTTGCAATAAATATCAATTCACCCATCCTGGAAGAAGGAGGCAACGCTGCTATAGCCATGATGGCCGACAATCTTACGTTCAGGCTGGTATCATTAATAATGTTGCTTGCTTCGATAGCGGCAATGCCCTGCTGGCTGGCCGGCATTACCTGGATGGCTGCCTTTCTTACCGCCGCCGCAGGGTGCGACAAAGCCCGTGTTACCACCTGCAGCGCTTCGGCATTGGAACCATCAAGCGCACCCAAACCCTGAAGTGCCCATAGCGCATGAACGGCAGGACTGTTCAATCCTATTTCATCTAATTTATTATTACCGATGATTTTGTAAAGACCCGGTAATGCTGCCGTATTTTTCGATTCCACCAGCAACCGCTGCGCTGTCATGCGCCAAAACATATTATCGTTTTGTAACGCCGCCAGCAATGCGGGCAAATTGTCTTTGGATAACTTTACCGGGGTATAAGGTTTGGCTTTTTTATACACTACCCGGTAAACCCTTCCAAAATTTATATCTCGTAACGGGCTTATAAACGCATTCCCCTGTCCGCGGGGCTGTTCTTTAAAAGGGAGCACCATTTCGGAAGGTGCCTGCTGTTCGCTGAATACATTGTGCTGAATGATAAAATTATACCAGTCGGCTACCCACAATGCTCCGTCCGGACCAACTTCAGCATGAACAGGGCCAAACCATTCATCGGAACTGGCCATCATGTTCCAGTTGTCTTTTTCGGCAAAGCCGGATCCTTTGGGTTCAATGATGGCATTATGAAGCAGCCGCACCGTTGGCTCACAAACAAAAGCCATCCGGTTCCAGTATTCTTTGGGAAAGTTTCTTGCGGTGTACAGGTGGTGACCTGCGGCTGATGTGAATCCGCCGACAACATCTACCTGGCGCAAATTCGGCGTCATGGTATTCGAATCATAATGACCATCAATTTTTTGTACGGGAAGTACGGCAGATTGCGGATCAATGGTTTCACTATTACTTACCGGGAGAGCTCTTTGCGCATACCTGGCCGGCATGGAATAATAAGCGCTGTGTGTATTATTCGCGGTTGATATAAAAACATTGTTTTCTTCCGAGAACCCTAAACCCCAGGTATTGTTACTGGTGTTAGCAAGAAATTCAAAGCCTGTTCCGTCAGGATTAAGATGGTAAACACCCGTGCGGAAATTCAGATTTTTACCATCTTTGGTAGTGCCGGTAAATCCTGATCCCACCACTCCCCATATCTTGTTATCAAAACCATACTGAAGGTTGGAAGGCCCGAAATGCGTATCGCCCTTATCCCAGCCGGTCATAATATTTTCGCGTACATCGGCTTTATCATCTCCATTGGTATCTTTTAAAAATACAAAGTACGGAGCCATAGCCACCACAACGCCACCATTGGCAAAAGCAATACTGGTAGGGATGTTCAGCTTATCAGCGAAGATGGTAAATTTATCCGCTTTACCATCACCGTCGGTATCTTCGCATATCTTGATACGGTCGTTGGCCGCGCCATCTGTTTCAAGGAATGTGTTGGGATAATCTACAGACTCTACAATCCATAAACGGCCTTTTTCATCCCAGGACATGGCTATCGGATTGGTGATATCCGGCTCGGAAGCAAACAACTTGATTTCAAAATCAACCGGCACCTGTATGAGTTTTTGAGACTGCTCAGGGCTCAGTGCTTCCTGCATTTTAGGCACCAGGTGGCGTTTTGTAAAATCAGCTTCTATTTCAGGTGAGTAAATGTTAACATCCGGCCTGTTTAAGCGGGCTATCTGGTCTTTCACTTCATCGCCGATTGCCCATAATACGCCATTACCCACCAGTTTCATAAACCCTGGTTTCGTCCAGGTACTGTCATTATGGCCATAAGCGGTGTAAAAAACCCGACCTTTTCCCTGGTTGCGCACCCAGGTGTAAGGTTCGCTCACAGCGCCTTCCGTGCGTTGCATTAAAACAGTCATGTCAGGATTAATATTCTGGTGAACATAAGTTTCATCCCAGGTATCAAATTCATGCAGTCCTTTCATAACCGGATGTGATGTATTAATGATCGTTCCGGTAAAATTTCCTACGCCATGCGATTTGAACTGGCCACCGATCGTTTGAAGATACCATGCCGAATTTTTAAAACAGCCGGATGCCGAATGCAATGGAATCAGACCTTTACCACCTTCCACGAAAGCTTTTAAAGCCTGCTCCTGCGAAGCGCTCAGGCTATCGTAATTGGCATAAATAATAAGCCCGTCGTATTTTTGCAGATTGTCTTTATTAAGAGCGTTAAGGTCTATGGTATAAGTAACGTTGATGCCGAGTTTAAACAAGGATATAGCCATCCACGGCGCGTATTTTCCGGAATCATGGTGTTTACTAAGGTTCCCAAGGAATAAAACCTCGCCGCGGCGCGGCGCAGGTAAGCTGGGATTATCTTCTTGCGCGTAATCGTTTGCACGACTACCACTGAAATTAACTTCCCGGAAAGAATCGTCCTTTGAAGCAGTAATCTTCACTGAGCAGCCATAAAACAACCACCCCGCGGTAACAAAAAGAAATATTATTTTTCTCATATGGTTTGTATCATTGGGAAAAGGAGAGGCCAGACTGCTACTATCCAAGAGGATTGATGAAGGCTGGTGAACTAACAAAACAATCTTTAAAAAGATAAATTTAAATAGAAATATTCTTCCCTTCCTAAAATTATTTTGGAATCATCAACAGGAAACAACAGTTTAGTATTCTCAAACATCAAATAGAAAATAAAGAAACATGCATTCACTGGTAGTAGTGATTAATTTAACTGGAAAGAATTGTTTAAAGCGGTTACATCCGGGTATATAATGTTTTAAAATAGAATTTCATGTTGCTTAGTTACTTTATTACAAAAATGATTATTATTGATTGTTCTAATGTGCTATAAACAGTCAGCTATCAGCTATCAGTAGAAAGAACAGCGGTAAAGGTTATCTGATAGCATTGATTTTAATTTTACATTCATTCGCTTCAATCCATTCAACTTTTGTATCACTGAAATTAAACTAAGCCGTATGACTTTAAAAAATTCTACTATTCTCCCAGGAACAGATGCTGACGAAGCCTCGCGAAAAAAGCTTTTCTGGGGTTGCTTTATCGTACTGGTAGCTTCAGCATTCGGGTTTGTTTTCCGCTCTTTTCTGATGGCCGGCTGGGGAAACCAGTTTGGCTTAAGTAAAACGCAGCAGGGAGAAATTTTTGGTGTCAGCTTCTGGCCATTCGGTATCAGCATTGTGTTCTTCAGCTTGATCATAGATAAAGTAGGCTATAAAAAATCCATGATCTTTTCTTTCGTCTGTCATATTTTATCTGTTATCATTACCATCTGCGCTAACGGATACTGGATGTTATATTTCGGCACTTTACTGTTTGCACTGGGCAATGGCGCCGCCGAAGCTGTTGTGAACCCTGTAGTAGCCACCATGTACGCCAGGGAAAAAACAAAGTGGCTCAATATATTACATGCAGGCTGGCCAACAGGAATGGTGCTGGCAGGATTGATAGGGATCACTATGATCCATTTCAATCTGAGATGGGAAATGATCATCGGTGTTATCCTGTTGCCGGTGGCTATTTATGGCTGGCTGATCATTAACCGTAGGTTTCCGGTAAATGAAAGGGTGAAAGCGGGCATCACATATCTGGAAATGTTACGCGAAGTTGGTATCATCGGCTTGCTGATCATTATATCGTTGTGTGTATTTCAATTAGGAAGTCTCTTTGGCTGGTCTTACCTTATCAGCACTTTTATCACTTTATTGATCGTTGGTGTATTCGGGTATTTTGTAAGATCGCCCGGCAGGCCGGTATTGATACTTCTGTTGTTGATGATGATCCCCCTGGCCACCACAGAGCTGGGCACCGACAGCTGGATCACCAGCCTTATGACACCGGAGATGCAAAAGATCGGGTTGCAGGGAGGCTGGGTGCTTGTATATACTTCGGTGATCATGGCTATACTCCGATTTTATTCAGGTCCTATCGTTCACAGGTTTTCTCCGTTAGGGCTGCTGGCAGTAAGTGCGCTGGTAGCAGCTATCGGGTTGTATTCCCTTTCTTACTCGGCAGGTATTGCCATCATTGTTGCAGCCACCATTTATGCGCTGGGAAAAACCTTTTTCTGGGGTACCATGCTGGGTGTTGTTTCTGAGCAATACCCCAAAGGAGGTGTGCTTGCCTTGAACTTTACCGGAGCTATAGGACAGGTAGGCGTAGGGGTTTTAGGTGCTGTGATATTAGGTTCGGTGCAGGATAAACAACTGGATCAGAATCTTGCTGCTTATGACCGGCAGCATAATGCTTCCTATCATTCTACTTATGTTATTAAAGAAAAAAGCGGGCTCTTCGGATCTTACAAAGCGCTTGATCCTGATAAATACGAGGCGGCGCCAGCCGAAACGCGACTGCTTATTGATAATGTTCAGGACGCTGCCAAGAAGGACGCATTGAGAACGGTTTCCTTTTTCCCGGTACTGATGCTGGTGTGTTACCTGGGATTGATATTTTATTTCAGATCCCGGGGTGGATACAAACCTGTTCTGCTGGAGCATGAAGAACCGGTACTTTTAGTGGGAGAAATTTAGCCGTTGCTCATATTTTTAAAAATCATCTTACACTACAATTCAAAATCGGGTATTCTTACCCGTTGGCCACCTTTCATGGCGGATTCATGGGCGCAGATACCTGCGCAGGTGTAGTTGGCAGCAACGTCAGCATCCACTGCCGAGTTCCTATTCTCAACAATAGCAGCAACGAATTCCTGTACCAGGTGAGGATGTGAACCACCGTGACCTGCACCCTGCAGGAAAGACACATGATTGGGATCGTCTATCTTTTCTCTTTTAGTAAAATGAGCAATCTCTTTAATCAGCAGGTGATCAGTATCCGGAACGCCTATGCGCCTTGCATTTTCTCCGCCATCAAATATTGCATGCGCTTCATCCTGTAATTGTTCCCACTCAAAAGACATTTTTGTGCCGTATACGTCGTAGCTCTCCCGGTATTGACGAACCACTTCGAACATGGAGCGGGTAGCTTCTGCAATTACATCGGAATTTTTCAAGGTAAATGTGGCCGTTTCAACGGCGAAAGGGGAACCATATCTTTTCGCAAGGCTTTCATCCAAATGTCCTGAACCATGGCACACCACAGTGGCCGCCTTGGTATTGTTGATGCGCAACAACGGGGAGATGGCATGCGTTCCATTCAACATAGGAGGAAATCCTTTCCAGTATTCACCCCAACCTTCCATGTTCATATCCTGTATATGAGAACCTCTTACAAATTGTATGCGGCCAAGCTGGCCGGTTTCCGCAAGGTTCAGTCCGTACAAAAATTCACGGGTATATAAAGCTGTTTCCATCATCATGTATACCTTGCCAGATTTTCTTTTTGCCGCTACTATGGCAGTACAGTCTTCAACGGTCATAGCCATAGGAATGGTACAGGCGGTATGCTTGCCGGCATTGAGAGAAGCCAGCTCCATTCTTGCATGATCCGGTACCGGCGTAACAATATGTATGGCATCAACATCGCCCCGGGCGGGTATATCATCGAAATTCGTAAAACAAAGATTTTTATCAAGATTGAATTTTGCAGCCAGTTCATCCAGCGTATCCTGGTTACGTGTGCAGATGCCGACCGCTTTGATATCCGGATGACGCTGGTATATCGGTATGAATTCTTTGCCAAATCCCATTCCTACAATAACCACAGTAATTTTTTGATTCATGATGTAATTTTTATTAATTGAATGCTTATAGGCAATTGTTGCTGCCGGAGATTGAACCACGGAGACAAGGTGGCACGGAGAAGCACAGTGCCTATTTAAAAACATAACCCGTGTTCCTCCCTGTCTCCCTGTCTCTGTGGTTCAATTTTAAAACCTCATACCCCAAACCTACTTCCCCGCCACCCACTTCACGGCATTCTTGAGCAGGGCCTGGTATTCAGGCAGGTCATGGGAAGCAGCATCATGTCCCAGCGCTATTCCTACAATCCGCGCTTTACTGTTTTTTACCACAAATACAGAGGTGGAAATTTTGTCTGAACCGGCAACATTCGCTGTAGCAAGCACTTCAATGCCCGGCCCGGCAGGATCAAGCTCATACCGGTACAGCTCGTCTTTTAGAGTGAAATTTTTACTAACGCCTTTTGTAACAGGGTGAGCGTTGTTAACGACATTTACTTCAAAACTTCCATAACGGTCATGACCATGTGTACCTCCGCTTACAAGTTGTACATTGTACTCAGGCCAGTCTTTCCAGTTGTACCAAAGCGCTGCATGCCCTAATACCAAACCTTTTCCTGATGCGACAAAATCTAAAATTGCCTGCCTTGACTGAGCATTATTGATAGCCTGATTGAAACACAAATAAAGTACATCGGTTGCAGGCAGGAAATACTTCATTGAATCCGGATCGCTGATATAAGTAACGGTGGCAAAGCCATCTTTGGAAAGCGTTTCAGCATCGGCCTGTTTGTACCAACGGTTAAAGTCATGCGAAGAGCCGCCGCCAACAATAAGGGTGCGGATGCTTTTAGCATTTGCTACGCCAGACACCCGGCCGGTTTTACATTGTGTTAGTAAAATACCTGAAAGCAAGAGAATAATTACCAGAATTTTTTTTACGTGAAAAGCAATCGTATTCATAATATTAATTTATTGAACGCAGAATAAATATATGCTGCAAAAGTTACAACAAGTCTTTTTAAAATTAATAGGTTATTGCCCGGATCAATTTTTTACAGAATTAATTGCTAGTGACTTTCCTTCGTTTATACATTCCATTTACCGCATAATGATCTTATTCATACACTGGCTTCATTATACTATTTACAAGAATAATATATTACTTACATTCTGAAGAACAATCTTGCTTTTATCTGACTTTTTATCAATCAATTGTATCAGTAATTTAAAGGCTTTCTGTCCCATCAGCACAGTCTGCTGATCAATGGTTGATAATGTTGGCGTAATGTGTTCGCCGAATAACTCGTTAGCAAATCCCACCACACCAAACTCTTCCGGAATCCTGAGATTTTTTTCTTTTAATTCCTTTAGAGCGCCCAATGCAGTAAAATCCTCCACCGCAAAAACTGCATCAGGAGGATTTTCCATGGCTAAAAAATGACTTAACGCTTTTCTCCCCGCTTCAATAGATACGTTTCCGTAATAAATATAATCGTATTGTACGGTCATGTTATTAGCCTGAAGCGCTCCCATATAACCTTTTAGACGGTCATTAAATATTTTGATGTGCTGCGGGCCTGAAATATGCGCTATCTTCCTGTAACCCTGATCTATTAAATGCTGCGTAGCAATATAAGCACCCTTGTAATCATCAATCACTACTGAATGAATGCCAATATCTGTGTTGGCACGATCAAAGAATACAATAGGAACACCGGAATCCTTAACTTCTAAAAAATGTGTGTAATCGAGTGTGTCTTTAGCAATTGATACAAGGATTCCATCGACCCTTGCAGATAAAAAAGTTTTTATTCCCTTAATCTCAAACTTCGTTGATTCGTTTGACTGGTAGATCAAAATATTATATCCGTTCTTATTGGCTACACTTTCAATGCCATGCAATACAGAGCCGAAGAAGTTGATCTCCGCGCTTGGCACTATTACTCCGATGATAAAAGTTTTTCCCAGCCTGAGTGAAGAGGCAATGTTGTTTCTTTTGTAATCAAGCCTTGTGGCTGCCTCCACTACCCGTGATTTCATTTTTTCGCTGATAGAAGGATGGTTGTTCAATGCTCTTGAAACAGTTGCGGGGGTTGTATCCAGGTACTTGGCAATATGTATTATGGTAGTTCTAATTCCCAACGTAATCGTTTACTTTGCAATATATGATTTAGCTTTCAGCTTTCAGCAATCAGTTGTTTGCTTTTTCCATTATAAATCCTTCTCTTTTTTTAACGAAGCGAACAGCTACAACCATTACCGGGATTGTTTTTTTGTGCTGATTCTTCCAATAACAAATGATCCGATTTCAGTACCTTCCTTAAAACCATAATTGATAGAAGGCATGTAGTGGATGCCTCCATAAAAACGACTGATAGCCGCTTCCTCGGCAGCCTGTTTAAAAGAATGAAAAGTACGTGCCGGCAGGCCGAATTCAAATTCGGTTGAATCTGTATAGGAAAACCTGTCACCAAACAATTTGCCCAGCACAACGGCTGCCGCAGAAGAAACCACACTGTGACCACTGGTGTATTCCGGAAATGGCGGCGTCTGAAGCAGGGGAACCCAGTTGGTATCAATATACTGATTGATATAGGTTTCCGGACGGATAACCTCGCTCCTGTATTTTTCATCCCAGCAGCTTATAAAACAATCTGCAAGCGCTATGGCCAGGCATGCATATGCTTCTGCCGACTGAGCCGGACCGGCATTTACTTTTTTGCAGGCGAGTCTTGTAATATTGATCCAGTGCCCGCCGGGAGAAATCTTTTTGGTAGCATACATTACGTGCCCCCTTATATTTATTTTAAACGGATTGCAATCCCAGAAATTTGCAATTGCTGCCTGCTCCGCGGAAAGATGCACGCCTGTGTCATGAACTGCCATGGCTTCCTTGTAAAAGCGGCTTTTCTTATCAAGAGAAAAAGACGGTGGTGGCAGCGGCTTAAATTGCTGCGCGGAATCCATCACAAAAGTTCTCATTCTGCTCCAGTTGGGTTCAATAGCTTTTATGTATGCTGGAGGTGTAGGCTTCCATGTTGCCGGGTTATCGCTTACCGCATATTTTGCCAGTGAACGGGTTTGCTTATAGTTATCCGTTGCCGCCCAGGCAAGAATATAATTTGCGATGCGTTGCCCAAATTCAATGGAATTGGCAAACGCATCAGTGGGGATCCCATCCGCTTTAAATTCTTCCAGTATCTGTGATCTGAATGTTTCAATGCTTGATTCGGAAATAACCAGTGCCTTACCTACCATGAGAATGGCATTTACTGACGCCAATGTATAACTGTATTCTTTACCTGGCTCTGGCAATGGCGCCTGTGGCAGCTGATGAAGCTGGCCGGCAAAACTCATATATCCCGCATTGCCATTAATTACCGCTTCGTATGCCGCTATGCAGATATACGCATAAGTGCGACTTGCAACAGGCGGGGAATAAATATCAAACACAATTACATCGGTTACTTTTTTTATAGCACGATGAATGTATTCGGCGCTTTCCGTTTTGCTTTTCCAGGGTGGCTTTGCCTGACCTACAGCAATCGTAAAAGATAATAATATGAGTAGAAGGATCCTCATTATAACACTTTCCTTTTAATGCCTTTAAAATTAGTAATGGTTATTTTAGCCAGCTTTTTATCAATGAGTATGTTTCTGGAAGATTGTGATAAGTAGGTGGAACCATAATAAAATTCCATTTTTCTTTTCTTGCCGTTAGTATACTCCAGGTCTGCACTGAAATCGTCAGGATTAAGGTGTACCCATTTTTCATTTCCGGGAAGCTGTTTTATATTTTTTTTAAATACAAGCAGGCTATCCTGGTTTTGGGTTGCAATGATTATATCTTCATTTTTTGCCGTATGAAGCGTTGCCAGCCCTTTACCATCCCCTTTTACAAAAAATCCGCTGTGCGCTATAGTCATGCTGGTGAAGTTTCCCTTACCATCGCCTTTCAAACAAAGTCCCATAAAGGCATCGTGGCGGCCGCTATAAGGTTCCATTCCATAATCGTTTCCAACCATTAACAAGTCGAGGTTCCCGTCATTATCAACATCCTGACTTATCATGCCATAAACGGGTGCAACCTGCGCTTCCAGTGGCAACGCTTTCATGGAGAACCGGCCATTACCTTTATTTTCAATAAAACAGGAAGTCATGTAATTAGCCTCCAGCATAATGGCACTCTCGCGGTCGCTTTTACTCCAGAGGTCATCAATGGTAGCCATTCCATAAGATTTATAAGTAGGATATTTTTTTCTTATGGATAGCACCTGGCTCACCATATCATCCCGTGTAGCCATGGGAAAAGGTTTCATGGTGCCGTTTACATCTTTCAGGTAACAGAACACCATTACGTCGAGGGAACCGTTATTGTCAACGTCTTTAGCCAGAAGGGTTATCGGTTCTTCTTTGGTAGCCTTATAATTTGTATTCAATCCAAGATTACCGGCTATGTAATCAATATCGCCATCATTATCGAAATCGCCTGCAACCAGGCTGTTCCACCAACCCATCTCACCGGATAATCCTGTGGATTGATTAATCTTTTCAAGATGGCCACCGGTGTTCTTTAAAAAAGTTACCGGCATCCATTCACCCACTACTATCAGGTCTATCTTGCCATCATTATCAAAATCCGTCCATAAAGCATCGGTGATCATTCCGAGGGTCTGCAGTTCCGGAAAATACCTGCCGGTAACATCTTCAAATTTTCCACCGTTATTTTGTAAGATGAAGCTCTTTGGGGCGATAGGATAAGCACCTGAGATAACACGTCCTCCGACAAACAAATCCAGATCGCCATCGCCGTCAATATCGGCCGCACGCACACAGGAACCGTTAGCCGTTTCTGCGGGAAGTGCTTCCATGCTTTTTGTAAATTTACCTTTACCGTCATTAAGGTATAACCGGTCCTGGCTTATCCGATGATCGGGAGGAATCTCGTAAC
>CAXSIE010000090.1:11527-13846 GCA_964237295.1 uncultured Flavihumibacter sp.
TCCAGGTCATTGTCATTATCCGCGTCAAATAACAATACGCCCATATCTTCATACAGGGGATCATCTTTTTGAACAAAGCGCAAGGAATCAAGCGTGAATTTCCCGGCAGCACTTTGCATGAAAAATACTCCGCGATTGCCTGATGAACCTCCTATGAAAAAGTCATCAAAACCGTTTTTATCAATATCACCTACGGCAATACCGGGTCCGTACTGACTGAGCTTGTGAGGAAGCGTTGGCTGAATATTGTAATCTACAAAATCCCTTTCCTGCGGTTTGAATTGTATGCCATACGCGGCGGCTGCATTTGTAAATAACGGCGTTTTGGGCGCTGCAATTTTTTTTGAAGGAACAGCATTTTTATACGAAACGGTAATAAGCTGGTTTGCAGGAATATCATATTGTACCTGGGTTTTACCATCTGGCCATAACACGCTTAAAGAATCAATCTTTGTAGTAGCGCCCACGCCGAAATGTGCCCTGGCATCATCAGTGGAGAGATAGCCTCTTGCCGGCTGGTGTTCGTATAACTGCTGCTTGCCATGGTCATAATATATGCGAAGCGTTGTGCCTAAGCCGCCCTTGTTCATCCCTTCCCCGGTTACAGATACGGCCAGGTAATGACTGGTAACTTTTTCACCGGCATTGTTTTGGGTGTTTTCGTAAATAAATGACGGATCATTAATATTGTTGATCACTACGTCGAGGTCTCCATCGTTATCAAGGTCGGCATAAGCTGCACCGTTGGAAAAGGATGGCTTGGTAAAGCCCCATTCTTTCGATTTGTTTTCAAAAAGAATACCGCCTTTATTTTTGAAGGCATAATTGGAAAGTTTAACAACGGGAAGCGAGTCTGTCATTGCAAGCGTATAGGTTCCCTTGCCGCCGCCCTGGCCGTTATTGAAATCAATATAATCAAGGTCGGTAACGTCGCGTGGCAGGCCGTTTGAAACAATGAGATCACGATAGCCATCATTATCAAAATCAGCTGCCAGCGGGCACCAGCTCCAGTCAGTTTGATATATGCCGGCCATGTACCCAATTTCACTGAACACCGGGTGGCCCAAAGGAGTATTGCCGCTGTTTAATTGAAAAACATTGCGGACGTACTGGTGCGTATAACCAAACTTGGCGCTGTTGGTATAATTATAATATTCATTACCGCTTAGCATCCGTTTCTTGCGAAGGTTATCTTCCGGAAGCATCTCAAGCGATATAAGATCGGTAAAGCCATCGTTATTGATATCGACGGCATCCGTACCCATTGCGTTCCAGCCTGTATGTGAAAAATATTCATTAAGGCGATCTGTAAAAGTACCGTCTTTGTTATTGATATAGCAAAGGTCGTTTGATACAAAGTCAGTGGCTATGTAAACATCGGGCCAGCCATCTAGGTTGATGTCTGTTATACAGGCGGCGTGCCCCCAACCTTCGGTAAGAATTCCAGCCTGTTTAGAAACGTTGGTAAAAGTGCCGTTACCGTTATTGCGGTAAAGCCTGTCGGTATTTAAAGCACTGCCATCTTTTAGTTTTGGCCTGAACTTGATAGGCGTTTTTGGATCGTACAATTCATTTGTTACAAGATACATATCAAGGTCGCCGTCGTGATCGTAGTCAAAGAAATAGCCCTGAGTGCTGAATCCGGTATCGGCGAGTCCATAAGCAACTGCTGATTCTTTAAAAGTGGGAATACCTTCTTTATTTAAACCCTGGTTAAATCAGTAAAAGCCAGCGATCCTTTATTTAGATAGAGTTTATTGGAAACCATATTTCCTGCAAAATACACATCAACCAGGCCGTCGTTGTTAAAATCACCTATACCTACTCCTCCGCCATTATAAATATTAGCCTGGTTTAAGATGTTAAGAGAATCACTTTCATAGATCTTATTAGTAAAGCCAATTCCTGTTTTTGAAGATGGTAACAAGTTAAAAAGAGGTACACCTGAAGTATTATTGCCCTGAAAACTATTTACGCCTGAGATCAGGAAAAGGAGCAGCAATGAACGCACTATCATTATGTAAGGTTTGGGCTACGTACTATTAAACTTTTAAGACTATAAAAATAAGGCTTCTTATTATTTAATAAACTAATGAAATCAACCTTTGACATTTTATAAGGAAATCCGATCATCTACAATAAACCGTTGAAAACGTTATTGTTCAATTTCCTTTACCAGCATCACTACATCTTCTTTCCTGGTAAAACTCGTATTGTGCTTTTTCACCAGGTCATCAACAATACTTTTTTTATCCGGGAAAATTTTGGAGAGCTGTTTGGTATTATTTGCTTTTTGGTATTTACTGTCTTTATAAATCA
>CAXSIE010000091.1:0-3365 GCA_964237295.1 uncultured Flavihumibacter sp.
TAGTGGTAGTTTTAGTGCATTAGAGCTTTCAGTCATCAGAGGTGTACTTTAATTGTTGATTCAGTTAATCTGACAGCTTTTACGATAAATATTTTCCAACAATAGGCATCCTTCTTCCTACCCCAAAAGCCTTGCTGCTAACCCGGATAATAGGACAAAACTGGTTGCGCTTATATTCATTCGTATTCACCATTTTTAATACCCTGTTTACCAATGCCTCATTAATGCCCATCGCAATAATTTCTTTAGGTCCCTGCCTTTTTTCAATGTACTGGTACAACACTTTATCGAGTAAACTGTAATCCGGCAAGCTGTCACTATCTTTTTGATCAGGCCTCAATTCAGCCGAAGGTGCTTTAATAAGAATATTTTCCGGAATGATTTCTTTGTTTCGATTGAGGTATTTTCCCAAAGCATACACCTGCATCTTGTACACATCACCCAAAACACTCAGGCCGCCGGCCATATCACCGTATAATGTTCCATAACCGGTGGACAGTTCACTTTTGTTAGATGTATTCAAAAGAATGTAACCAAACTTATTGGCCAGGGCCATAAGCAGGTTACCACGGCTACGGCTTTGGATATTTTCTTCCGCAAGTCCGAAAGGAAGGTCTTTGAAGACCGGCTTAAGTGATGTTAAAAAGGAATCGTAAATTGCTGCAATCGCAATGGTATCATAAGGATTGCCCAGGTTCTTGCTTAACAGCTCTGCATCGCTGACTGAATGAGAACTTGAATATTGCGAAGGCATCAGGATGGCTCTTACGTTTTCAGCACCCAAGGCTTCGCATGCAAGTACCAATGTTACTGCACTGTCTACCCCACCACTGCTGCCGAGTATAGCTTTACTGAAACCCATCTTCGCAAAATAATCCTTGATACCTAAAACCAGGGCACGATGAATTTGCTTAATGTTATTTTCATCTGTAAGATATTCAATGATTTTATCAGGGTCTTTAAGCTTTGAGACCCTTGTATCTGAAACGGCAGTTATAGGATCCTGACTGCTTGCTGCATGCAATACCGGTTCCAGCTTATCTGATGAAGGATTTTCAGAAAATGTTTGAAACATTGCATCTGTAAGTTCCACTACCTGGAAATCTTCTTCAAAATATTTCATTTCATTTACAACCTTACCACATGCGTTAAAGACAAGGCTACCGCCGTCAAAAACAATTTCCGTCTGACTACCCACCGCATTGCAATAAAACATAGGCAACTTATATTTAAGCACATTGGCCCGGATTACTTCTTTACGGTCTTCGTCATGGTCGTAATCAAAAGGTGAGGCTGATATGTTTACCATCAGGTCTGGCTGCTGTAAAGTTAACGTATCCATAGGGCAGGAAAGATAGAGCGGGTTATCAGCAAGGTTCCATAAGTCTTCACAGATAGTGAGAGCTATCTTTTTCCCTTTGAATTCAATAGTTTTAAAATCTGTTCCCGGTTCAAAATAACGATACTCATCAAACACATCATAGGTAGGAAGCAGTGATTTATGAGCAATACCTTTTATTTCTTTCTGATATAAAAGAATGGCCGCATTAAATAAATCTTTCCCGCCGGCCTGCGGATTGTGTTGAGGGGAACCTACAATAACACCAATGTTATCCGTATGCTGCTTAATAAGGTCTATGCATTCATAACACTTGTCAATAAAATCCTTGAATTCAACAAAGTCACGTGGGGGATAACCGCAGATGCATAATTCAGAAAACACTACCAGGTCGGCACCCATCTGCTTTGCTTTATTAATAGCATCAATTATTTTCCGAGTATTGCTATCGAAGTTGCCTATATGATAATTTTGCTGTGCCAGTGCTATCTTCATCTCGACAGTTTTTCATTTCAAAAGATATAAAAATACAAAAGATAAAGTGTGAACTTTATCTTTTTGTTACAACCCTACGTAATTAGATTTGTCACACTTATCATTCCTTCAAAATTAATACCATGGCTTTAACGACTCTTTATAACTCAAAAAAAACGTTTTTATCAATAGCCGTTCTGCTTACATTGGCCGGTTGTAACAATAATGCTCCGGATGTATCCGGTATAAAAGTCGTTACTACGGTAAACAGGTTCGACAAATTCCTCTTTGAAAAAATTGACACTAATTCCATACAACAAAGCACTAAAAACCTTCAATCCGCTTTCTCCTATTTTACTAATGATTTCCTCAGCAATATTTTAGGACTGCCCGCTTTAACCCCCTCAACATCTGATTCTGCCGTTACTGTTACGTTATCAGAACTGAAACATTTCATCCATGTAACAAGGCCTTTGTATGATTCGCTTTCTGTTAAATTCGAAGACATCTCGTGGCTGGAAAAAGAATTGAACCGGTCATTCCAATACCTTAAATATTATTTTCCGGATTATAAAGTTCCGAAGATAGTAGCTTATGTTGGTCCGTTTAATGCACCGGGTATCGCCATCACAAATGAATCGCTGGCTATTGGCTTGCAGTTATATGGTGGAAAGGATTTCTCTTTTTACACCAGTGCTGAAGGACAGGAAGTATTTCCGCTTTATATCTCAAGAACATTCGAACCGCAATACATAACGGCTAATTCCATGAAAGCAATAGAACAGGATATCTACCCAGACAAAAGCGGTGGCAGGCCATTAATTGAGCAAATGATTGAAAAAGGAAAGCAATGGTACCTGCTCGATAAATTATTACCTGATGCACCGGATAGCATTAAAACAGGTTATACAAAGGCTCAATTAAAATGGTGTGAAAGCAATGAAGGATTGATATGGAACTTCTTTCTGGAAAATAACTATTTATATAACACAGAATTTGATATCATTAAAACCTACATTGGCGAAGCGCCCAATACCCAGGGCATGCCCGATGCATCTCCGGGCAATATCGGTCAGTGGGTGGGCTGGAGAATTGTAAAGAAGTATGCAGAAAAAAATAAATCGTTGAGCCCTGATGCGCTTATGAAAACTGATAATAAAAAGATTTTTTCAGCGGCTAAATACAAACCGAGATAAACGAAAAGCTGACCTCCATACAGAGTAAAACTACTGTTCAGTCAGGCATGTAATCCATGTTAAATTACAAATGGTTTTTATAACCAATACCTTCTAAAATCAGTTTAAATTGCTAGGCGGCCACCATCTGCACCGGTTTCGCACCCAGTTTCTTCATCATCCTGAAATGAGAAGCAATAGATTTTGTCATTGTAGGGATTGTATTATAGGGAAGGTTATATTGCTCGCAGGTTTTTTTAACTATATTACTGATAGCCGGATAATGCACATGACTGATCCTTGGAAAAAGATGATGTTCCACCTGGTAATTCAATCCGCCGACATACCAGTTGATGATCCAGTTTTTAGGGGCAAAA
>CAXSIE010000091.1:3375-11778 GCA_964237295.1 uncultured Flavihumibacter sp.
TTTTAACCTGGTGAGCGGCCCACTCATTCTCAATCAATATGGGTTCAATACCGGAAGCTTCAAATTCCGCATGTTCCACTACATGAGCCAATTGAAATACCAATGCCAGTACCAATCCCATAGTAATTTCCATGGTAACATAACCGATAGCCCAGCGCCCGGCACCAACAAAATAGATAGGTACAGCAACATAAAATAATGCATATAAAACTTTGCTCAGCCAAAAAATAATATGTTCTTTAATACTCATTTTTTGAAGTGTGGTACTAACAATCCTTTGAGTAAAATATTTTGTGAAATCCATGATCGCTACCCAGGCAATAGAAGATATGGCATATACCAATACTACATATATATGTTGAAAGCGATGTGCAGGCACCCATTTCTGGGTGGTACATTGGCGCATGATCGGGCTTTTAGCGATATCATCATCTATCCCATCAACATTTGTATAGGTATGATGGATGATGTTATGTTTGAATTTCCAGATGAATGCATTGCCACCTAATGCATTAAGGCTAAGACCTAAAACTTCGTTCACCCACTTCTTGCTGGAATAACTTCCATGACAGGCATCATGCATTACATTAAAGCCGATACTCGCCAAAACAAAACCCAGGATAGCACATAACGGAATGGCCACTATAGCCGGGATACTTACTGCAAGAAGAAAGACATACAAAAAAATCGCTGTTGGAATAAGCACGATTGTCTTGGTATACAACTTCCAGTTACCGGTCTTTTTAATATTATTAGCGGTGAAATACTGGTCCACATTAAATTTAAGCGTATTATAAAACACACTTTTCTTGTTATTGAATGTTACTTTAGCCATAAAAATTTTTGACAAGCGAATATGTTAGAAGAAATTTATTGCAATGAGATGGTTATAAAGAAGAGCAACTTAACGGCTGAAAGGTACTGATTTTTTTATTAGACCGTCAAATTTAGCATTCAAACTCTTGGATTATGACCAAACTATAACAAAACTTATGGATATATCATGATATATAGCTTATTATAATTATATAACACTGCAAATTTTTTTTATAACACATATGAATACTCGTAACTAGGAGTTATACTTTAATTGCATACATATAACGTTGACAAATGAGTGAAAAATGAAATAGTATTATTGATATAGCGATTAAATGGCTTACGGTTAGTTTGCTATTTTTGGTTACATTGTATAATAAAATTAAAACTTTATGAGTGGAAGCAAAACCTTTCAGCCTTTTGTTTCACCTGAAACGAATATGAAAGAATTTACCCTTAAAGCTATATTGCTGGGAAGTTTTTTTGGAATTCTATTTGGTGCCTCTACCGTTTACCTGGCTTTAAAAGCCGGATTAACAGTAAGTGCTTCTATCCCGATTGCCGTATTGGCAATTACTTTAGGAAGAAGGATTTTCAAAACTACGATCCTTGAAAATAATATCATACAAACCACCGGATCTGCGGGAGAAAGCATTGCGGCCGGTGTTGTATTTACCCTGCCGGGATTTTTATTTCTTTCCACGGCTGATTCTGCAGACTATTTTGATTACGGCGTTATTTTTATATTAGCCATCTTCGGCGGCATGCTTGGCACATTGATGATGATTCCATTAAGGCGTTCATTGATTGTAAAAGAGCATGGCACTTTGCCTTATCCCGAAGGAACCGCCTGCGCTGCGGTGCTAAAAGCAGGTGAAAGGGGCGGTGATTTTGCTAAAACGGCTTTCCAGGGGTTGGGGTTTGCTTTCGTTTACGCAATTATGCAAAAGATGCTAAAGGTAATTGCCGACACCCCGCAGTTTGCCACATCCGCCACTAACAAAATTTTTCCTTCGGCACAGGTTGCCGCCGATATCACCCCTGAATATATGGGTGTTGGTTATATCATCGGACCACGCATTGGCGGAATATTGGTCGCGGGCGGTGTTTTAAGCTGGCTTGTAATGATACCATTACTCGCATCGCTGATTCCCGGTGATGTTATTGCTTTGCAACAGGTAAAGCTTGGTTTTTTAAAGGATATGGCAACCGCAGGCGGGTTCGGCACATGGAATCCTTCCACTCATACTTTCACCGATCCCGCGGAAGCCATCTATCGCGCCTATATAAGACAGATCGGAGCCGGAGCGGTTGCTGCAGGCGGATTTATAACACTGCTGAAAACAATTCCAACAATAATTTCATCATTTAAAGAAAGTATCGGTTCGGTTAAAGACGGTAATAAAGGAATTGTTGTCTCAAGAACCGAAAAGGACCTCAGCCTGAAAATTGTTCTTTTTGGAAGCATCGCACTGGTGATACTCATTGCATGTTTGAGCATAATCCCGGGGAATCATTTTTATAACCGAATTCTTATTGGCATCCTGGTAGTAGTGTTCGGCGCTTTCTTTGTAACTGTTTCTTCGCGTATTGTGGGATTGATCGGTTCATCCAACAATCCTATCAGCGGGATGACTATTGCTACGGTTATGAGCACCTGCCTTATTTTCATTGCTGTGGGTTGGAGTGGAAAAGTGTATGAACCAATGGCTTTGGTAGTGGGTGGCATGGTATGCATAGCCGCAGCTAACGCGGGAAACACCTCCCAGGATCTTAAAACGGGGTATATTGTCGGTGCAACACCAAAATACCAGCAGCTTGCTTTATTTATCGGAGTAATTGTTTCAGCGATTGCCATCGGCTTTACAGTAAAAATATTAGACACCCCTACACCTGAGCTGTTAAAAAATGGCATTCACCATGCTATCGGCAGCAAGTATAACGCACCTCAGGCAACGCTTATGGCTACACTTATAAAAGGCATTCTTTCCTATAATCTTGATTGGAATTTTGTACTTGCCGGCGCCTTCCTGGCAATTGTAATGGAACTCTGCGGTGTTAAAGCCTTAAGTTTTGCCATTGGCGTTTACCTTCCCCTGTCAACAACATTACCGATATTCATCGGAAGCGCCATCAAGGGAATTGTAGAAATAGTAAAGAAAAGAAGAGGCGACCTTGTTAAAGAAGGTGAAGAAGACCTGGAAAGAGGGAACTTATTTGCAACCGGGCTGGTAGCAGGAGGTGCATTGCTGGGAGTGCTGTTTGCGTTCCTGAATATCAGTAGCGGGATTGCTGACTGGCTTACCCATATAAGTGTTGAACACGGGTTAACAGCATCGCTAGGTCAATTTGGCTATTATGTGTTGAGTGTGGCTTTTTTCGCTTTGATGGGTTGGACGCTGTACTACCTGGGGTCAAGGCCTGGCAAAACAGAGTTGGAGGTATAGGTTGCTGTGTATTTACTTGGGAATCTTCACCTTCAACATCTTCCTCGCTTCCTGAATGTCGGTGATGCCCTTAAAAGCATCCTTAGGCACCAGGAAAAAGGACCTCGTATCAAAATATAAGTGAAAGAAGTAAGGACTTTCCAGAAACCGGCTGAAAATTTTCCATGACCAGTTCTTTGAGCCACGGTTATTTTTCAAAACCACCCCGTCTTCATCGAAAGTTATCGAAAACTCATCCTGAAAAGTATGCGCTTTCTTATAGATACTTCCCGGCAGAATTCTCCATATAACCAGCATCAATATAAACCACATTAAAGAAAAAAACAGGAAGGCCAGTGGCTGTATTTTTTTTAACGCAAATAATATGGCGGATGCAATCGCAAAAACATTTATCAGGACTAACAGAAACTTAATTTCAGGTCTGGTCAAAAAATGGTACCTCAATGCCTGTATCACCTGCTTTTTGTCGTAACCAAAATGTACTGTCATAATGTAGTGTAACGAAATTAAAAAAACATGCCCTTAAAATGCATCATACCGGGATATATATTTTAACTATGCTTCTTATTTAACAACAGCATGATTCTTAGAGCGTATAGAACCGGAAACAAGCTATCAGATTTCATGCTGTTTGTATTACTGGTGTTTTTTTTGCCGGCTTGCAGGGAGAAAAGGCCGCCGCGTACTATTGACCGGTCGCTCATTTTATTACTGGAAATCATCGTTTTATCTGGGACCCATAGAACAAAAAACGCTGATTGACCTTCATGTCAACAGGCTGTATGTAAAATTCTTCGACATCTCCTGGAATCAGGTAAAAAGTGAACCCCTGCCTGCGGCTGTTTTAAGATTTCCGCAGAAGCAGGCGCCTCTGCCTTATTCAATCATTCCCACAGTGTTCATCACCAATGATTGCATCATAAAAATAAAAGAGCCACAGGTAAAAGAACTGGCTCACAGGATTGTTAGATTGATCAGTATTATCGCCTCAACAAATAATATTAAAACACTTCCTGAAATTCAGATAGATTGCGATTGGAGCGCAGGTACAAAAGATAAATATTTTTTATTGCTTCAAACGATTAAAGATTTGATAGCAGGTGAAAAACTGCTTTCCGCAACAATACGATTACATCAATATAAATACTATAACGAAACAGGTATACCACCTGTAAACCGGGGCTTATTAATGTGCTATAACATGGGCAATCTGAAAAATCCCGCTACCGGCAACTCCATTTTAGAACCTGAAGAGTTAAAAAAATATATGAACACGCTAACCGGCTATTCTTTACCGCTGGATATTGCCTTGCCAATTTTTAGCTGGAAGGTATTATTCAGGAACAAAAAATATGCAGGTTTAATAAATGAATTACCCACCCGGCTACTTAAAAACAGCCCTGCAATAAAACAATCAGGTAACAGATTCGAAGTACTTCAATACAGTTCTATTAACGGGTACAACTTCGAACCCGGTGATTTGATCAGGGAAGAAGAAATAAAGTTTACTGAATTGTTGAAAGCTGAAAGTTTACTTACTGAAAAACTTACAACACAACATTTCAGCGTAATTCTTTACCACCTTGATTCCATAACTTTATCTAAATTTTCTAATCATGAGCTGGAAACGGTATTTGATTTTCTTCATTAATGTTTTATGCATTTCCTTCCCCTACAACATTCTAGGCTGCAGTGAAGTAATCAATCCCTATGATTATTTCACCTCTTTCTTTCAGAACGATTTATCTCCCGACATATCATTACATCCTTTCTATTATACCAATTACGAATTTTTATACAATTCAGAGGAACCGGTTGATGTAGCTGAAGTTACTTCATCTGAATGGATTGATTATTGTGGCGGTGGCATCACTAAAAAACAAGCCTACGATTTTGTTTGCAGGTATGCACATAAAGACCTTGCAGGAATTTATGTGAACATAGATAAAAATCAGCCGCTTAATATACCCGATTCAGTTAAAGCTAATAAAATAACCGGCTACTTTATTAATAGCAAAGACAAGGAGGCATTGGGCTACCTGATGTATGCCAAACAGGTAGAACCCTCTGTAACCGGAAACTGGAACGACTGGGATCCCGCATCCAGGGATAGTATTAAGATGAGCCGGCTGATAAAAAATGGTCAGCAGCTATATGCCGCAGCCACAAAGAACTTCATAAAACTGAGATATGCCTATCAGATGCTGCGCCTGGCACATTACAGCCACCGATACCAGGATTGCAATAACTTATACGACGCCCTGGTAAGTACTAACAACACCAAAAGCATATTACAGGACCTATGCATCTCATTAAAAGCCGGCGCATTATTCAACCTTGGAAAAAATACAGAAGCAGCTTATATTTTTAGCAGGCAATTCAGCAAAACCGATGTAAAGAAGGTGGCGAATTATATGAGTTTCAGCTGGAGCGTAAATCGTTTCAAAGAAAATGAGCGAAACGAATGTCTTAAACTGTGTACCACTAATGAAGAAAAAGCAAACATGCTGGCATTGTTCGCACTGGGCAGTAATTTTGTGGAAGAAGAAACCATCAAAAAAATAGCGGCACTCTCACCGCAATCATCCGTTCTGGAAGTATTGGCTATAAGAGAAGTAAATAAAATAGAAGAGCATTATCTTTCTCCCCAGTTAATAAAAGAAAAAGGCGGCACTGCATTTCATTATACATACGCAGAAGAAAGTACCCTGACTGATTCACAGCAATGGCTAAACGAAGCAAAACAATTATCTGTGTTTTTCCATTCCCTTTCAACTAATACCCGGATAAAAAACCCGGCCTTGTTCGAAACAAGCGCCGCATATCTTGCTTATATTTCAAAAAATTATACAGATGCGAAAAAATACATTGTTACAGCCAGAAAAATGAATACCACTATCGCCATAAAAGACCAGTTGGTATTGACAAGTCTTTTGATTCTGATCAATGAAAAAGATAAAATTGATGCGGCTTTTGAAGAACAACTGCTACCAACCTTACAATGGCTTGAGTCGAAAGCAAATGCTGAAAAAAAATCTGAAGAGGACCGGTTTGCTGATAAATTGCAGTGGACACAGTTCTACCGGAATATTTTTACAGAGATTTTAGCAAAACGATATCACAAACAGGGAGCTGTTTATAAAGAAGCCCTTTGCATTGGGAAAGCTTTCATGGATGACGAATATCCAGCCAAAGAATTTGTACACAATGAAATGGAAACAAAAGACCTGATGGCTTTATATCAGTTGCAGCAATCAACATCAAAAAATAATTGGGAAAAATATTTAACCATTGCATTTCCCCTGAAAAAAGATGCCGTTACAGACGTAATTGCAATGACCCATATCCGTGATTATAATTTTACAACCGCATTGGAATGGCTGGTTAAAATCAAAGACCCCGAAGTATTAAAACTGGATCGCAACCCTTTTGCCAATTTACTGAAAGATAACCAGGACAGCATCTATGCTTTTGATAAAGGCAATTTTGATAAGATCTCATTTATAAAAGAGATGGATGTTTTGAAAGAAAGAGAAAAACAGGGAAAAGCAACCCCATCCGAGCTATTAAAAGCTGCTAACGGATATTACAACATCACTTATTACGGGCGTGCCTGGGAAATGGTAAAATACGACCGGAGTGGCTCGGATGGTTATTATATACCAAAAGATGCTACCGCTTTTCAGAAAGAATATTATGGATGTTTTACTGCAGAGGCTTATTATAAAAAAGCTATGGACGCTTCAACCGATGCTAATTTTAAAGCCCGATGTCTTTTTATGATGGCAAAGTGTGCCCAAAAGCAAGTGCGGCAACCACAATACAATGATTTTCCAAACAATTATGAAGCTTATAAAATTGCTGATAAAAAATACCTGCCTTTATTTAAGAACAATAAATATTTCCCCCAGCTTCAAAGAGAATATGGAAGTACTGTTTTTTATAAACAGGCAGTAAATACCTGCAGCTACCTGAAAGATTTTATAATAAAAAAATAATCGTCACTATGAACAAACCATACCGTTGGGGCATTTTAGGAGCAGGCAAGATTGCCGAAAAGTTTGCATCGGCATTGAACTATGTTGAAGGATCAGAGGTATTTGCTATTGCTTCGCGTGATGGTAGTAAGGCCAAAGCATTTGCAGAAAAATATGGTGCAACCCATGTGTTTGATGAATATGCAAAACTTGCAGAAGACCCGGAGGTAGATATTATCTATATTGCTACGCCTCACGCTTTTCATAAAGAACAGGCCATTCTTTGTCTTAATCATAAAAAGCCGGTGTTATCTGAAAAACCCATGGCATTAGATTATCAGCAGGTTAAGGATATGGTTGATGCTTCAGCGGTAAATCAAACTTTTTTAATGGAAGGCATGTGGTCGCGGTTTATGCCTTCTGTCAACAAGGCACTGGATCTGGTTAAAGAAGATGTGATAGGACCGGTGCAGTTCATCAGGGCCGATTTTGGTTTTCAGGCGCCTTATAACCCCGATGGCAGGTTGTTCAATTTACAACTTGGCGGAGGATCGTTACTCGATGTTGGCATATACCCCCTGTTTTTAACCACCCTGTTTTTAGGGGAACCTTCAAACATACAATCTGTGGCAAAGCTGGCTGATACCGGTGCCGATGAATATTGCAGTATGCAGTTTCAATATAAAGGCGGGCAGGTTGCTAATATCTTTGCCTCAATAAATATTAAAACATCGCTTACTGCTGAGATCTGCGGTACCAAGGGAAGAATAATTTTGCCGGCGCCCTTTTACAAAGCAACCAGTATCACCCTGGAGCTAAATACCGGTGAAAGCAATGGTTATTCATTTCCGTACGAACACAATGGCTTTGAGTATGAAATCCGTGAAGTGATGCAATGTTTGGATCGCGGCGATTTGCAATCCGCTTTACTTCCGCATGATACCAGCTTGTTAATGTCTCGTGTGATGGATACTGTCAGAACACAGTGCGGGATCGTATATTGATACCCGATCATACCACACTTAAACCACTTTTTTTGGAGTTTTAATGTTTTCAAGATATGCATTTTATTCAACCGCTTATTCTCCTGGTTCTGTTGGCTAATTTATTTTTATTTTCCAATGCCCAAAGCAAAGCAGTTAACGGGTGGCTTTTGTTTT
>CAXSIE010000091.1:11788-13536 GCA_964237295.1 uncultured Flavihumibacter sp.
AGTCAGTAATTCGGTAAGCTGTTATTTCGACGGACAACTCCGAAGCAACAACCAGCTAAAAAATCTTCAAACGGTGATTTTACGTCCTGGTGTACAATACAATTTTAGTAAAAGTATAAACGCTACCCTGGGTTATGCTTTTATAGAAAATCGCAGAACTATAGGAAGTGTAAGCGGTTATATACCGGAACACAGGATATGGGAACAAGTGCAGGTAATACATCCGGTGCGTTTTACAACGCTTCTTCATCGCTTTAGGCTGGAACAACGTTTCATTTCCATACCAGTAGTATTAAATAGTGATTTGCAGGCAAATGGCAATACTTACTCGAACCGTTTCCGGTATTTTTTACGGGATGTTATACCTTTTAACGGGATAAAAAAGTTCAGCAAAGGCGTTTTTGCTGTTATGCAAAATGAAATATTTATCAACATTGGAGATAAATCCATGGTAAATGGAAAATATTTTGATCAGAACAGGGCTTATGCCGCCTTTGGCTACAGATTCAGCCCGAAATTTGATCTTGAAGCAGGATATCTTAATCAGTATGTATCGGGTCAGAGCAAATCCTTTACAAATAACCATAATATTCAGGTTGCTTCTTATATTCGGTTATAGTACTAAAAAACTAATAATACACTGGAAACCGAAAAACTTTTGCATTTTTGCAATAATCCAATGCATAATCTTTGAATGAAGCAGGCTATCTACCAAGGTATGGTTACAAAAAAACAGAAAGGACACAAGTCGTTTGCTGTGTTAATCGACCCTGATAAAGTGAATAAAATTTTATTGGATGAAATAATGCATCTGTCTGTTCAGGCACATGTAGACTATTTATTCGTTGGTGGAAGCCTGGTGGTTTCTAATCACCTTGATGAATGCATCCAGCATATAAAACAAAACTGCCACATACCTGTCATTCTTTTTCCGGGAAGCCCTTCGCAAATATCACGGCATGCAGACGCCCTTTTATACCTTTCCATGATTTCCGGAAGAAATCCTGAATTACTGATAGGTCAGCATGTTATTTCCGCTCCCTTTGTAAAGCAGAGCGGACTTGAAATTGTTTCTACCGGTTATATGGTTATTGATGGCGGGGCTCCCACAACTGTTTCTTATATATCGAATGCTTTACCAATACCCTCGGATAAAAATGAAATTGCCATGTGCACCGCTATGGCAGGCGAAATGCTTGGAATGAAGATCATTTACATGGACGCCGGAAGCGGCGCCAAACGAGCCATTACAGAAACTATGATCGAAAAAGTGGCTAAATGCATTGAAGTACCTCTTGTTATCGGTGGAGGAATTACCAATGCAGAAAAAGCCTACCTGAACTGTAAGGCGGGTGCAGATATTATAGTGGTAGGAAATGCTATCGAAAAAAATGCAGGTATGATAAAGGAAATGAGCGCCGCTATTCATTCAGTACCTGTGATAATTACATGATTAAATTACCTTTAGAGGTTTCATGCCATTAAATAAAAAGGTGCTATCTCAATTGTTGCATATCCACTCTGGAAGGAGTATCCTTTCCTTTAATAATAGATCCGGCACTAAGGGCTATAGCCTTAATGATCATGGCCATATTATCCATATCCAATGTTCCGATTTCATCTTTAACAGTATGATAATATTTTTCACTATCCATTTTTGAAGTGCTGATAGTGTGAGCAGGCACGCCGAGCCTAGCTAACGTGGCATTATCAGAACGGTAAAAAAGATTTTGATCCGGGTAGGGATC
>CAXSIE010000091.1:13546-13792 GCA_964237295.1 uncultured Flavihumibacter sp.
ATAAAACTTAAAGCCTGTTCCTTCCAGATTTTTATCTAAAATTTTACCCAGGTCGGTTTTTTCATAACCGGTTATATAAGCCGAATTATTTCCCCATTTGGAATCGGTTCCTATCATCTCTATATTAAACATGGCAACAACTTCGGCAGGATTTAATTGGCGGGAAAAATATTGCGCTCCAAATCCACCCACTTCTTCACCGGTAAAAGCGGTAAAGATGATGGTTCTTTCCTGGCTGCCGATTGA
>CAXSIE010000092.1:0-6382 GCA_964237295.1 uncultured Flavihumibacter sp.
TACCACCTGTTCTAAATAATGCTGATCGGTGGTGTTGAAATGGTTCAAATGTTCACTGTCAACATCCAATATCGCCATTACTTCATTGTTACGAATCAAAGGCACAACAATTTCCGACCTCGATACACTACTGCAGGCAATATGTCCCGGAAATTTTTCAACATCCGGAACGATAACGGTTGCCGCCCTTTCCCAACTGGTTCCGCAAACACCTCTTCCTTTTCGAATTCTGGTACAGGCTACAGGACCCTGGAAAGGGCCAAGCACCAACTCATCATTCCTTACAATATAAAATCCTACCCACAACCAGCCGAACTGCTCTTTAAGCGCGGCCGTTATATTGGCAAGATTGGCTATTACATCGGATTCTCCATCCAACAAACCCGCTATCTGAGGAAGCAGGGAAACGTATTGCTCTTCACGGGAACCGGTTATTATATTCAGATCTTCAGACATATTGATTGAGTAGTGGTTTGGTGGAATAGGCTGTCAGCGCTCAGCACCATTAAAGTGACAGATGGACATTGTAGCCGCAAGGGCACAAAGGGTGTCACCGAAATTGCGGGTTCTTAAGTCCAACTCACAACTATCAGCCTCAACCGCTCATTGCTGTTCCGCTTCCCTGATGATTGTTTCGTACACTTTTCTTGCATGATCGTAAGCCTGGCGGGCTGCGTCCAACTCGCTTTTGCGAATGTTTGCGTTCTTTGTTTTCCAGCATTGATCCACAGCATCGCGACACCATACCGCACTTAATCTTTCGCGGATCGGCTTTTCGTCTGATAATACAAAAATGGGATTGGTATGGGAACTGGAATTAACGCGTATCGCAAACCAGCCGGATTTTTCTATCTTATAATTAAATTTTACAGTATTCCATTTTCCATCTGCCGTAATCTGTTTCTTTTCCACCGACTTCCCGTTATAAATCAATTCAACAAAAACATTTCTTGTTAAGCCTATTCTTGCCCGTTCAATGTTCCAAAAGGGAAATTGGTCGGGAAGGCAGGATGCTATGTAACTACCTCTTTCGTCCTGGTGTTCAGGAAGCAATGCTGCAGCTTTTACTTCAATATTTAAAGATGAATTGGCCGCTATAGATAATTCACTATTTTCCTGACCTGCCGATGCATTATTTATTTTGAAATCAATAAGATGGGAAAACCCGTCAGATACGTAGCTCCTGCCGCTTTTAACGGCTTTCATGATGCTTGAAAAGTTAAGTCCCTCTTCAACTTTGGCATAGGTGCGGCCCTGGCCTACTTTTTCATCCGATATGCATGGAAAGTCTGTTTCCCCGCCTATCCTGGTTCTGAAGCCGCAATTCAGCGTATGGTACCACATGTTTAATTCCCAGGGAACCGGGGTATCGCCTAAAGAATAATAATCGATGACATTATTTGTTACGGTTACAACATACTCGTTGGCGCCAATGCCATCCATTTTTGGTGTTACATAATTAGGAAGGTCCGTAGTGGGCATGATGGGCTCAAGCCCCCAGCCCGAATGCGCATAAGCAGTAACACCGCCCTGGCTCTTTGCCCATTGCAGCACCGGTAATGTCCAGCTGGGCCATTGTTCGATAAGGGTAGTATTGGGATAATCATCTTCCTTCAGATTCAATAATACCACATGCCCCGCATGGGAAGAAGGGAAACCGGAAACTTCTATGTCGTATCGCAGCAGGTTGTGCCGGTCTGATAAGGGATTGTCTTTGCCGGTGAAATACTGTTTTTGGTGGTACCAGCTCGGCCCCCATGTGAGGTTGCTACCCAGGTTCAGGTCTTCTCCCTTGATTTGACGGAACATATCCAGGGGCGGCACCCCTTCTTCCGGACTTTCATAATGAGCGCATCCTGCGGCATGAATATGATGATCGGCGCTGTACCAGCCTAGATCGGCCATGTGGATCCATCGTTTAAGGCGAAAGCTTATTTTAATGGAATCTTTGTTTTCAGGAATAACAATTTCCCGGTGTTGCTCCAGGTATTCGGGTCCTCTTGTGTACTCAACATCATATTTTCCGGGTGGTAAATACACATATTCTCCGGTAGCCCGGTAAACCTGAGGCTGAAAGAAATTGTCGGGAAACTCATCCCGGGCAGCAAGCCTTCGCGAAGGAAGCGGGTATATGCCTCTTAATTTACCCGCATCAGGAAAAGAATCAGGGTGAAACACTTGTTTGTCCTGCTCCCAGTCGCGCCATGGATAACGCATTCTTCTCACCTTGCTGCGGCTGAACCTTTCTATGCCATCCGTAATAATAAAAGAAGCCATAACGGGAGCGTTGTCTTCGTCTTTCACCTCAAAAATCATTTTTACTGCCGGCTTTATATCGAACAGTATATTTATGGTATTCCTGAATCCAATATCCTGGGTTCCCTGGCCTACATTAAATCCGATCTCAGCTTCTCTTTTTCCCTTTTTTTTGGTGTACAGTTGTACCACCGCATATTCCAGTTCAAGTCCCGACAAGTTCGATTGTAATGGCCTTTCACGGTAAACAGCGATCTGCAGGAAGCTGTTATCTATTTTGCCGGGTGTAAGCCTGTTTTTTTTATCCATCCGCGGAGCATTTGTTGAAGTATAGAACAAGGGGCTGGCATTGGGACTGCTGGCAACCAATGCCGCAGAGATATGAGCCTGATTATGAACCTTAACCAGATAGCTTGTCCATCCTTCCTGCATCAACACCGGTTTGGCAGGTCCAGCCTGAACTTTAACCCTTGATTCAGGATTGATTTCTATCATGGCAAGGCAAAAAGGGTCCAGTATCTTCTGAACGCTTTTTACGGTTTGCGCATCATAAGGCAGGTCTTTCAGCGCGCGTAGCTGGTTTAACGAGGATGTTGGCAGGGAACTGCCTATAAAAGCAAGTGCTTCACTAATCCGGAGCGCCTGTGACAGTAAGGGCTGCGGCTCCACCTTGTCTACAGGTAAAGCCTGGGCGGGTGCCATTTCGTGATTATGTTGCGCCTGTGTGCCAATGAACCACATCAGGCAAAGGATGCAACAACAACAGGTTTTTACAGATAAGTAATTCAGGGTAGCCTTTAAAATAAGCATTTATATTTTTTAGAGATAAGCATCATTAAAATATCCTTACACTTCATGGAATGTAAGGATGTACTATGGAAATTTTTTAGTATCCCGGATTCTGGTCGCCCGGACCGATATCATCATTATTATCAATTTCCTGCTGCGGGATGGGAAACAGCAAAAAATAATCAGGCACATCAAGTCCTTTGGCAGCTTTGATTACCTGCTTAACCGTTTTGGTGCGAACCAGGTCGAACCACCGCTTGTTCTCGCAAAGAAATTCATAAGCTCTTTCCTTCAAAACAATATCCCGGAAGGCCTGAGCAGAAGGCGCCATCGCTATTGTATAATCACCCGGGGCCGGTGCATTTACATTGTACCCGTAAGCCCGCCTGCGCACCATGTTCAGCCGTTCCATTGCAAGAGCTGTAGGACCGTTGTTTACCTGGCTGGCTGCCTCGGCATAAATAAACAAGGCATCCGGATATCTGTAAATAGGAAAATCATTGCCATGACTGGGTGCAAAACCGGCGTCTTTAAATTTTCCAAACAGGATAGGCTGGTCAGGACTGGTTTGAACGATCACTCCCGATCTGTTGGGATAAGATGTATAAATATCAAACTGCCACCTGAGGTCGTTATGATCCCAATCCCTTAACAGAGGATAGGTAGGCAACCCGTAAAATGAGCCATACCCACCTGAAGAATAAGCGCTGTTGGCCATTGCATATTGTTGCGCTATCTGTGATCCTCCGTTTGCCCTGGAATATTTGAAGGAAAAAACATCCTCGCTGGAAGTTAAAGCTGTAGGACCGAAAATGAGCTCAAAATCTGCGGCTTTTGTAATAGGTACAAGGGAGTAAGGACCGGTTTTGATCACTTCATCGGCCTTATCACGGGCATCCGTCCACTTTTCAGTATTTAAATATACATCAGCCAGCATTGTCTTTGCACTCCATTTGGTGGGACTTCCAATCATGGCCTGTGTAGCCGGAAGGTTGGTTTCAGCAAACTTGAGGTCTTCAATGATCAGCGCGTACACTTCATCAACGGAAGCCCGTTTACCTTTCGAAGCTTGTACTGCATCTTCCACCGGTTCGGTACGCAGCGGCACTCCACCCCAGCTTCTAACCAGGTTGCGGTAACTTAAAGCCCTTAAAAAACGGGCTTCACCCAGGAGCGCATTTTTTTCAGCATCGGTCATAACGATGGGGGGTACATATTTCAGCACGATGTTGGCGTTCCTGATGGCCTGGTAAAATCCACGATAGGCCGCATCGGTACGTGAGATGGAACTTGAATTCATCACGTATTGAGAAAGAGGCAGGTAAATGCCTGTTCCTGCTGAATAATCCTCCGCCCCGGTGAATTGTCCGCCATAGTCAGTGCCTCCGTATTGCCCCCTGAGCGGGTTATAGATAGCATCCACAGCAGCAACCGCATCAGCTTTTGTTTTGTAAAAAGTAACGGTTGCTAAAATATTTTCAGGCTTTTCAGTAAGCAGGTCTTTTGAACAAGAGCCAGCTGCCAGGGAAAGCGCAGCAATTAGATAAATTAATTTATTGTGTTTCATTACAGATTTTTTAAGCGTGATTAAAGGCTGAGGCGCAGGCCGAATGTGTACGTTTTGGCATTAGGATAACCTGCGTTATCAATACCTGTTGAAAAGGAATTGCTTCCGCCCCTGGTATTCACTTCAGGATCGTACCAGGAGTATTTTGTAAACGTAACGAGGTTTTGGCCGCTGACATACAGCTGCAGGTTTTTGATCCATCTTACTCCCATTGTTGTCAAGGGAAGGTTATAAGCTAACTGTACATTCTTCAATCTTAAGAATGATCCGTCTTCTATAAAACGATCCGATGCGGAAAAGATCGTTTTAGAGCTTATCTTAGGATATTTAGCATTGGGATCGGGTTTCGAAGCGGTCCAGTGATTATAATATTCCTCCTTAAGCTGGTTTTCACCCCAATAAAAACTGTTACCGACCTCGGTGAGGTTTACATTAAATATATCTCCGCCCTGAACTCCCTGGAAAGAAAAATTGAGCTCAAAACGTTTATAGTTCATTCTTGAATAAAAATTGTAGAAAAAGTCAGGATTGGGATCGCCGATCACGGTTCTGTCGGCGCTTGTTATTCCGGGAACGCCGTTAATATCTTTGTATTTGATAGCGCCGTTCGCATCGAGGCCGTCTTCAAGATACCCGTAAAAAACGCCTACAGGCAAGCCGACCCTTACCAGGTTTACCGCCACTGAAAGGGGTTGTGGTATCACTACACCAAACACGTCGCTTCCCCCGGCAAGTTTGATCACCTTGCTTTTGTTTTTTGTAAAGTTTGCGCCCATTGACCATTTAAACACGCTGTTGGTAACGATCGTTCCGTTTAATCCGAGTTCGATACCGGAATTGCGGATCTTGCCTACGTTACTAATGGTATTGGAATATCCTGACGATGTGGGGAGCTGAACACTTGCCAGCAGGTCCCGGGTATCTTTCCGGTAATAATCAAAAGTAAGGTATAGCCGGTCCTTGAAAAATCCAACGTCCAGTCCTCCGTCAGTCTGAACAGTGGTTTCCCATTTAAGGTTTGGATTGGCAAGGTTGGTGCCGTTTGGCGCATATCCCACATAGCGGGTGTCGCCAAAAACGGTTCCAAAAGTGCTCAGCGTATTAAGTGTCTGGTAAGGATCAAGGGCGGTGCTTCCGGTAATACCCCATGAACCTCTAAGTTTCAGATCGGAAACAATGTTCAGGTTTTTAATGAAGCTTTCGTTGATGGCTCTCCAGGCTATTGCGGCCGAAGGAAAATATCCCCACTTATTACCTGCTCCGAAGCGGGACGAGCCGTCGGTTCTGATGCTGGCTGTTAATAAATACGTGCTTTTATAGGAGTAATTAATTCTTCCGAGATAAGAAAGCAGTGTCCATGCGGTAGCATTGCTTGCAGGTGTACCCACAACACTGCCGGATTGCAGGCTGTTGGTTTGCAACTGGTCGGTTAAAAACCCTGTTATGGTGCCTGTGTTGAATGTCTTCAGCTTACTATCCTGGTAGGTGAATCCTGCAAGAACACTAAAATCATGAACCTTGTTAAACTGGGCCGTATAGCTTGCCGTATTTTCATTCAATACATTTATAATATTTGTACTGATAATACTGGCACTGCCTGTGGGCGTATTGTCAAGTACCCGAGAAGAATAATCATCTTCCCTGGAAGAAATGGATTCTACCCCGATGGATGTTTTCAGTAACAGGTTTTTTAACGGCTCATAGGTAAGCGATGTGCCTGCCAGTACATACTTGGAATTTGTTTTCTGGGTTCTTTCTTTTGCCATGGCC
>CAXSIE010000092.1:6392-7409 GCA_964237295.1 uncultured Flavihumibacter sp.
GTTCGTTAGGACTGAAAACATAAGATTTAACGTTGCTGTAAGCGCCGTTCTGATCATAAGGCGCAATAGTGGGAGGAGCCACCAGCACGGCAGACAGAGTGGTGCCGCCTTTCTGTCCGTTGATGTCTATTTGAGACAGGTCGGTATTCGTTAAGGTTGAATTGAAAGACATCCGGACCTTGTCGCTTATCTTTTGATTAAGACTGGCCCGCAGTGATACACGCCGCACGGAAGAATTTGCAATCACCCCATCCTGGTTGAGCCAGCTTCCGGATACGGAATACTGGGTGTTTTCATTGCCGCCGGAAGCATTAACGGAGTGGTTCTGCATAGGAGCTGAACGGAACAATTCTTTTTGCCAATTGGTTCCTTCTGAAAACGAATTTAACTGATCGGCTGTAAAGTAAGCCGGGAAGCCATCGTTGATAGCCCGTTCATTGGCTATTTCTGCAAATTGCCTTCCATTCATCAGGTCAATTGTTTTACCAACCTGCTGAATAGCATAATAACTGTCGAATATTACTTCCTGTCTGCCTGCTCTGCCGCTTTTAGTAGTGATCAAAACCACTCCATTCGCACCCCGGGAACCGTAAATAGCAGTTGCGGAAGCATCTTTTAAAATTTCTATAGACTGTATGTCATTGGGATTAATAGCATTAGGATCGCCTGAAAGTGCAAAACCATCAACCACGTAAAGCGGCTCATTATTTCCCTGTAAAGAATTGCCGCCGCGGATGCGAACGGTGATGGGGCCGCCCGGAGCGCCGGAGTTTTGAAGAACCTGTACACCGGATGTTTTACCCTGAAGCCCCATCAAAGCGCCGGATACAGGATATTCCGTAAGATCCTGTGCTGAAACCGAAGAAACAGAACCGGTGAGATCACGCTTTTTCACCTTGCCATACCCAATTACCACCACTTCGTCCAGCTTGTTATAAGTTGACAGCAGCACAACATCTATTCTTGTTCTTGCTCCTATTGCTATATTCTGCGTGGCAAATCCAACATTACTGAATT
>CAXSIE010000092.1:7419-13298 GCA_964237295.1 uncultured Flavihumibacter sp.
CGTTACCTCGAGGGAATATTCACCTCTTGCATTGGTATTGGTTGCTTTGTTGCTTTCGTCTGCCTTTACGCTCACGCCCTGTAATGCTTTGCCGGTACTGTCGGTTACTGTGCCCTGAATAATGCCGGCCCATATTTTATTTTGTAAGGCTACCGGCAAACCGTTATTCATTGTTAGTGTGTTTACCGGCAGCGAAGTACTAGTGCCGGAAACTTCATTGGAGGCTGGTTTAACAAGTGTTAACAGACTTCCTCTTTTTTGAAAGTCCTGCCTTTGGTTCGATTGTGCGGTGGCAGTACCTGGTAGCGTGATAACAATTACAGGTATGGTTGCCCCGATCATCCATCGTAGAAGTGTTTTATTCATAAACCTTAGTTTTTGGTATGGAAATAATTAAATTAATCCTGCCGGCTTAAACAGCAGCTATAGTTGTTTCATGAAGTTTACATATGTTTTTGAGAATAGCATAAAATTTTAAAAATTTGCCTTCGGCTTTACAGTAGTTATGTATGAAGAAATATTTTTTCAGTAACGGTGTTGATAACAGGTTTAACGGATTCTAATTTAAAAAAAAATTCCTGAAGTGCAACATGCTTTTTAACTTATCTGCAATCCTTATCAATTATCAGCAGTCGGCTATCAGCGGAATGCCAGCGTGCGTTTGTCTTATACCTGAAAACGGTTGGCTGAAAGAATTGCGTAGCGATTCTTTCAGCCAACCGTTTTAAAAATTCTTCCTGATTTGATAGCTTACACCTTTCTCCTGGCACGCTCATACTGTACGGGCCAGGTTACATCAAACCCCAGCTCTTTCGCCGCTCGCAACGGAAAATACGGATCACGTAAAAGTTCCCTGGCAAGCAACACAAAATCGGCTTTACCCGAAGCAATCACTTCTTCAGCCTGTGCAGGCGTTACAATAATTCCAACAGCGCCTGTTACAATACCTGTTTTGTTACGGATGGTTTCTGAAAATGGAACCTGGTATCCTGGCGCTGCAGGAATAACCGCATCAGGAATAACGCCCCCGGAGGAGCAGTCTATCAGATCCACCCCATTGTTTTTTAAAATATTAGCCAAAGAAACAGAGTCTTCAATGGTCCATCCGCCACTGGTCCAGTCTGAAGCTGAAATCCTTACGAATAAAGGGTAGCTTTCCGGCCATTCTTCCCTGACCACTTCAACAATCCGGAGCAATAGTCTGATCCTGTTTTCAAAACTACCACCGTATTGGTCGGTTCTTTTGTTAGTAAGAGGGGACAGGAATTCATTAATAAGATATCCATGCGCCGCATGAATCTCAATAACCTGGAAACCTGCCTGCCGGGCTCTTTCAGTAGCCGCTTTAAAATCCGCAACAACCTTGTTTATCCCTTCCTGGTCCAGTGATGCCGGTGCAACTTCCCGGGAATAAAAAGGTATTGCCGACGGAGCTTCGGTTTGCCAGCCGCCATTTGTTTCATTCAACAGTTCGCCTCCTTTCCATGGCGCTGTGCGGCTCGCTTTTCTTCCGGCATGGGCAAGCTGTATTCCGGGAACAGCATCCTGTTGCAGGATAAATTGAGTGATCCTTTTGAGTTGTTCAATATGTTCCTCTTTCCAGATACCAAGATCATCGGGAGTAATCCTTCCTTCAGGCGACACTGCGGTTGCTTCTGTTAGTACAAGCGAGGCGCCTCCCACCGCCCTGCTTCCCAGGTGTACCAGGTGCCAGTCGTTAGCAAAGCCATCCACACTTGAATACTCGCACATGGGGGAAACAACTATCCTGTTCTTAAACGTTATATCCCTTATTTTAAAAGGCGTAAATAAATGAACCATATATGATTGTTTTAAATTAACTGTTTTTGAACCACAGAGGAAATGCCGGAGAATAGGAAGAGGTTACACAGAGGATGTCCTCTGTGTAACCTCTTTCTATTCTCCGGCATTTCCTCTGTGGTTCAAAAACCGGAATCCGTTGAAAGAATATGTTATCTGCGATGGTTTCCTCTTTCCTGTGAACCACGTTCCTGCCTTCCTCCACCTCCACCGCCATTGTTAGGGCTGGATTCTCTTGAGGGCCTTTCCACGCGCGGTGCCGGTGATGCCGAAGGCTGATTTGATTGTCTTTCCATACGTGGAGAAGGTTGGTTGGATGGCCTTTCCATACGTGGTGACGGTGAAACGGACGGCTCATTGGATGACCTGTTTTGTACAGAATTGGATGGTCTGTCCATTTGCGGCCTGGAAGGGTTATTACCCGAACCATTAGAATTTCTATCCTGAGAAAGCCTTACAGGCCTGTCCTGTATACGTGCATTATCAATACCACCATTTGAGGGCCTGTTTTGTATATCTGGCCTGTTCGTCTGCGTTCTTTGATCCGGGTTGGCTGTTACCGGATTATTAGACCTGTCAATTGTTGGACGATCAGACCTGTTTATATCTCCATTATTCCTGTTATTGTTTCCAGGCGTGTAAATACGGGGATTTGAACCCGGTTGTTGTCCGTTGATTCCACGACCATCCTGACCTGCAACTCTTCCGGAATTGTTATTATTATTTCCCGGTAAGTTTGAACGGTCATTTATACGGCCTGACTGATTGTTATTATTGTTAGGCTGGTAGGTACGGTTACCCTGCCTGTCTCCAAATTGAGAACCAGGCCGTTGCTCCTGAACACGATTGCCGGAACCGCCATTATAACCTGGCATAGCCCTGCCATTATTATACCTGCCGGTATTATAAGCATTGTAAGGTGTTGATCTTCCATTGCTACGAATATTATTAAAGCCCGGTCTGTCGCGGGTTACAACATCCCTTCTATTTCTGTACAGGTTGTTGGACCTGTTATTATTTATAATAGTGTAATTATTTACGATCACGTTGCGGCCATAATATCCATGATTATAATTGTATGGCCTGTAATATGCCGGCCGGTAAACCTGTGGTCCCCACCATCCACCCCAATAAGCGCCCAGGTAATAACTGCCAATACCAACATTAAACCAGCCACCCCAATAATCTATGCCGAAATTCCATCCTGTCCATGGGTTGTAACGCATGTTAAAACCCCAGGTGTAAGCACGGGGATAATAATGCCTTCCCCTCCATGGTTTATAATAGTAGCCGGTTCCATAAACAATGGTAGGCCCGTAAATATAATTTCCCAGATATCCGGGTGTATAACCCATGTAAACGTAATCCGGTGTTGCATCATATATATATACATATTTAGAGTTATATACAGGATAGCTGGGAGGGATGTTTTCTACCTCAGCAGGGCGGCTAGTTGCAACTGACCAGGGACCGGTAGCGCTATAAGATTCAAACCAAACTCCATTTTCAACAGAATAATATTTTCTTCCCAGATTAAGAACGGTACCCGGAGTATTGATCGCATACTTGAGATGTGTTCCTTCACCATCATAAGTTACCGATGCCTGTGCGTTTTTGCGGTCAACCTTCGCTGTTTGAGGTACCTGGGCTTCCATAACCGATTCATTTGCTGCGTCTGTTCCGGCAACATTGGGCAAAACAACGTCTTTCGGAGAACCTTCGGGAATTTTTGCAAAGTCTGCCGGTAATTTGTCTGCGGAAGTATAACTCCAGCTGTTATTTAAATTAGATGCCCTGAACCAACGGCCTGAGATCAAAGCATAATACTGCTGAGAATTCACATCAAGAAATACATCATTACCCGTGTTGCTCATATACAACAGGTTTGTTCCCTGTATCGGCGAAAAATTAGCCTCACCGCTTGACTGGATCAATTCAGCGGGTTCGGTACTTACTATAATGTTTGCTACGGAGTTATCTATATTACTGGTTTTAGAAGTATCATTTGCACGTACTTCCTGGTCCATTTTTTCCAACCTCGAAGGAACCTGGTTTACCATTGACCAGGGACCGGTAATGGAAGAAGCCCTGAACCAGCTTTTATTTCCATATAGATAATACTGCTGATCCGTATTTTTTATAATGGTAAAAGGGGTGTTGGTTACCTGCTCTACACTCCAGTTGGAGTTGCTGCTTAGCTGAGGCTGCCCATCAATAAGAACCAATATCGATGGTTTCTGCGTATAAATAATTTTAGGAGGATTATTATTCAGGTTTGTGGAAAGTTTAGATTCTTTTTCACTGTTCTGAAGTTTTGTAGTAAGATCCTCTTTTGATATGGTGATATTCCAGGATGAGATCTGACCCTGAAGATCAGAGGACAACTGATTCAATTCCGCATCAGTGGCTTCTCCCGGAAATTTTATGTTGGAAACCGTAGCATTTTGCCAGATGATATTGTTACTCTGATTGTCAACAGTAACATCAGCCCATAGAACGCCAAAAACCGGATCTGTTTTACCTTCCCGTAATAAGGAAATGGCTGCCCTGATTTTTAGGACATTGCCCTGGTAAGATGCCGGTTGAGGTTCGTATAACTTTGCTACAGAACCATTGGTATTAAAAGTTTTGGGCCATTCCGCCTGCTGTGAAAATGCAGAAAATGAGGCTACAACCAAAAAAGAGAAGCAGATTGTGAGTAAACCGTATTTCATAAATTTTGTTTTTCTGGTTAGTTAAAAGCCGGGGGTTATCCAGCCTTTTTATATCAGACGTATTTAACGATTAAACGTTACCTTTTAATATGTTAATATTCTTATTGTCAGGAACGCAGAAACGGTAATTTGCTGAAAGCTGATAGCCATTATACCGCAACAAGCAAGCCACTATATAAATCAGGTTATAACAGGTAGTCAGGGCGTTCCCGGTTCAAGCCACACAACTTTTTGTTCTGGAATATGGTCCCGGCCGATGGTATCTTTATAAAGGAAAGGCCTTCTAGCATTTATATACCTGTGTCCACCCGAGTGGGTGAGTTTATCCGGCGTACAGGTAGCGGTTATTATATCATCACCTAATATGCGGCATTCCCCGATAATATCACCAAACGGGTCTATTATCATGGAGCACCCGTTTTTTAGCTGGTCATCATCCATTCCGATGGGGTTGGAGAAAATTGCGTAAACTCCGTTATCGTAAGCTCTTGCAGGCAGCCACTTCATCAGCCATGCACGTCCTTTCAGGCCATCAAATTCCAGGCGTAAAGATGTGGGATCGTTTTCACGGTTAAACCATAACGCCGGATCTACAAAGCCTGCACCGGGTCGGGTGGAAGGAGTGCACATGGTAACATGCGGCATGAAAATAATTTCAGCACCCAGCAACCGGGTAGCCCTTACATTTTCAATAATATTATTATCATAACAGATAAGTATACCGCATTTCCAGCCATATAGATCAAAAACGCAGTATTGATCGCCGGGTGTTATACAGGAATTAATAAACGGATGCAGTTTCCTGAATTTTGCTATAAGTCCGTTTTTATCAACACATACATAAGCTTTGTATATTTTGTCATCGCTGTCTTTTTCGAAAAGTCCGGCCAGGATAACAATATTGTTTTTTTCTGAAATAGATATGAGTTGTTGAATACTTTCTCCGTCAGGAATGCATTCCGAAATTTCAAGCATCTGCTCTCTGGAAAGGTGCCGGGCAAAACTATACCCTGTTATGGAGCATTCATGAAAGGAAATTACTTTGGAACCTTCGCCGGCAGCTTTTGCTGATAGTTTTTCTATCACCTGAAGATTGTACTGTTTGTCACCGCTTCTGTGCTCGAACTGGGCGCTCGATATTTTTATGTTTTCCATTTAGTTATGCATATGGGTTGAAGTGTTGAATTTTATAAGAACTCCTAGTGTTTTTTTAAGTATGAAGTTGCGTATGGAAAGGTAGTAACTAACATTATAAATTTTTTTTAACACAGAGAGCGCAGAGGGAGGAAACACAGAGGACGCAGAGGATCTCCGTGGTCTCTGTGTTTCCTCCTTCTGCGCCCT
>CAXSIE010000092.1:13308-13615 GCA_964237295.1 uncultured Flavihumibacter sp.
AGGACTCTGTGTTAAAAAAACTGTTTGGATGGTTGACGGGTAATACGTTCATTTACGATTAACTTAATACTAGATGATGGCTATCAAAAAGGCACCAGCTTAAATGCATCCCCGTCAAACAAACCCTTATCACTTAATTTCAAATACGGAATTACCAGCAGGGCCATAAAAGACAACGTCATAAATGGTGCTGCCAGCCCGGAACCCAGGCTTTTTGCCATGGCGTCGATAGCGGTGTAAGCTGCTGCAACTTCATACCCGTTTACAGCACTCATCAGGCCGGCAACAGGTAAGGGCAAAACGGATA
>CAXSIE010000093.1:0-4166 GCA_964237295.1 uncultured Flavihumibacter sp.
AAGGCTCCTCATCGGGAACAAAATAGTTTTTATGCTGTAAAATTTTTGGCCTGCCGCTATCATCTATTTCATCACCACCCTCATCGCCATAACAAAAGAAGCCCGCTGTTCTGCCTTCTAAATGATTAACGCTGATATCTTTCCATAACTCCGTATGTTCAAGCGCTACAGCCTTTTCAGGGTCTTTATGGTCTATAAGTTTTTCATCGGGATTGCCACCATTCATACAGACTAACCGGTCGAAAAGTAACTTTAAATTACTGCTGGGCGCATACCAGTTGATAGGGCCGATGATTGCCCAGGCATCCGCCATATCCAGTCGTGCATACAGGTCCATTTCCCACATCAGGTCCTTTTCCATCCAGCTTCCTTTTTCATAACAGTTGCAGGGCCATACGCAAAGCGCCATAGAAGTTGATACACAGGCGTTGCAGCTTTGAATCTTCGCCCGTCCATAAACGTTGCCCAGGTCTTCATAATCTATTTCCCACTCCTGCGGCAGCATTGCTGCCATCTTCAGCATCAATGTTCTTGACTTGCTGTCTACACCAGGACAATTATACTGCCTCCTTTCAGAGCCGGAGATAATCAGCACTCTGAAAGGCCGTTGTTCCGGTGGCAGTGCAGCGTTATCATCATTTGGTTTCATAGAGTAATTTATGTTTTCTGATGAGTGATTTGTATAATATCAGCAGGTATTGCTGTGAGTATCCCAGATAATATAACAGCCAGATGCGAAAAAATATAACCTGCATTTTGTAAATGCCATTGTCATGATACTTTCGGGCCGATGTGGTAACGGCCGCATTCATCACTTTAAACTTTCCCAGTTTTTTGATGCGGTGAATTATTTCCTGGTCTTCCATCACAAGTAAATCTTCTCTGAAGCCGCCGCTTTGTAAAAATATATCTTTGGTAATAAAAAGGCTTTGGTCGCCAAAGCGAACAGCATTTATATTGAACCTGGTAAACCAGCAATTGGCTCTTAAAAACCAGTGATTGTAATCAAAGGAAAGCCTGAAACATCCGCTTACGGCGCCTGCATTTAAGGAATTTATGATATATTCAGTAAAGTGTTGCGGAGGAATGCTGTCAGCATGAAGAAAATAAAGTATTTCACCTGTTGCCACTGAAGCGCCTTTATTCATTTGTGCACCCCTTCCTTTCCGTTCGCTTACCAAAGTTATAGCCCCGCTTTCTTTAGCAATAGAAACTGTTTCATCCGTGCTTCCACCATCAACCACAATAATCTCCGATTCATGTGAACTTTTAGCGGCAAGCGTTTTATAAATGGTTTGCGCTACCTGTTCAGCTTCGTTATATGTTGGAATGATGATGCTGATCATGCTTTAATAATTCATAAGATACCAATTCTTTTAACCCTGGAACGGAATTGCAAATTATACAGAACTGATTTAATACTTATCTTAAGACTAACTTACCTGTTTTAAATCTTTTTCTTCATCCACATCATTTAATACCGGTAAAAGAAAATAGCTAAGATTAAGATGGTTGCACACAGTTATGGTTGCCTCGAAAACTGTTTCAGTGCTCCAGGGTATGTTTTCAAATAATGGCTGGTGAAGCGATTTTATGCCTAATAAGTAATAGCCGCCATCCATTGCAGGACCAATAACAATATCATGCTCATTCAATTGTTTAAAAGCATGCTCGATAATGTGCCGGTCAATTTCAAAACAATCGGTGCCGATAATAACAGCCCTGTCAGTAGCAGCAGCAAAAGCATCTTTGAAAGCATTCATCATTCTTTCACCCAGGTCATTGCCTTGCTGCGCAGCTTTCCTGCATCCATTCCATACATCATTCTGTTCGATATAGTCTGAGTAATACACTATTTTACCGCATGACAACTGTTTAGTAACAGAACAGGTATAAGCAATCAATGTTGCATAGATTTTAAATGCGTTATCATCGCCAATAGTGGCAGCAAGTCTTGTTTTTACCTTTCCAAACAAAAGGTTTTTTGTGAAAACAATCAAAAGATCCTCCTGGTTCATAAGACCGCAATAGTTTGATAAAACAGTTCACTCAATTTTTTATCTGCCTTTCCGGCTACTTCAATGATCTCCCGGATATTTACAGGTTTTAAATTATCAGGGTCACACTCATCTGTAATAACTGAAACTGCAGCGCAAGGCAGGTGCAGGTGATTGGCTGCAATTACTTCCGGCACGGTTGACATGCCTACCAGGGCTGCGCCAATAATTTTCAGGTAGCGGTATTCTGCTCTTGTTTCAAGGTTTGGGCCGTTAACAGCTGCATAAACACCTTTCTTTAAATCTATGTTTAATGCTGCTGCTTGTTGGTGTAATAAGCTGTTTAATGCTCCATCGTAAGGTGCACTCATATCTGGAAAACGGTCGCCTAATTCATCAAAATTTTTACCGATTAAAGGATTGCCGGATTGCAGGTTGATATGGTCTTCTATCAGAACAAGGTCGCCTTTTTTGAAGCTAAGGTCAATGCCACCGGCTGCATTGGATAAAAATAGTTTTTGAATGCCCAATAGTTTCATCACCCTTACAGGAAAAACAATTTGTTGCATGGAATAACCTTCATAAGCATGAAAGCGGCCCTGCATTACAAGTACCTTTTTACCGGCCATTGTTCCGTAAACCAGGTTGCCTTTGTGAAACTCCACGGTAGCAACAGGGAAGCCCGGTATCTGAGAATAAGGAATGGTTTGTTGTACATCAATATACTGTAGTAGCTGATGTAAACCCGTTCCTAAAACAATTCCAACTTCCGGCTGCGCAATGCTTTGTTCCGCTAAAAAATCGGTTGCTCTTATAAAATTTTCCATCTTATGTATTTATGCTACCGTACCGCCACAACTTGAGCCTGATCCTGCTGTACAGCCATAGCAATGTTGTGCTACGATAATGTTCCTGTTATGAAGTATTTCTGTATTGAATTGAGAGATATGCTTTGAAGAACATGCCACTTTTAAATCCAGCATCTGGTTAAAATCACAATCATATAAGTATCCGTCCCAGCTGATTGAAATGGTATTGCGGCACATTACATTTGCGGCTGCCATAGGATTATAAGAACTGACTAACTTTTCCATGTACTTTTCATAATTCCCACTCTGTAATAAATAATCCAGGAAACGGCTGATAGGCAAATTGGTAATCGTGAACAGGTTGTTAAACTCAATATTATACTGCTTCATTAATACCTGCTTGTATTCTTTTTCAAGAGATGACTGAGATGAAGGCAGGAATGCTCCGGCAGGATTGTAAACAAGGTTTAAGATCAAGCCGGTACCTGCTTTGCCATAACCAACTTCATTCAACATCCTTAGGGCCTGTATGCTACTTTCGAACACGCCATCGCCACGTTGCCTGTCTGTTCTGTCTTTTGTATAAAATGGCAGAGAGGAAACTACTTCTATGTTGTGCAGTTTATAAAATTCGGGAAGGTCATAATATTTTTTGTTCGCCATTACTATCGTCAGGTTACAACGAACTATTACATGTCTGCCCAGTTTGATAATTTCCTGTACAAACCATCTGAAGCCGGGATTCATTTCAGGTGCGCCGCCGGTTATATCAACTATTTGTAACCGCTGATTATTCTGTAATGCAACCAGGCATTGCTGCATGGTTTCCCTTGTCATAATTTCTTTCCGGTCTGGGCCGGCATCTACATGGCAATGCTTACATACCTGGTTGCACATCTTGCCCACGTTAACCTGGAATACCTGTATTTCACCGGGCTTTAAAGGATAAAGCCCGTTTTCCTCCAGCTTCTGTTGAAAAGGCACCAACGTATAGTCTGTTAAGTGTCCCTGATTCAGTATGGCTATCTGTTGATTAACATCTGCAAGAAAACTTTGCTGCGCTTTTAATGATTGGCTCATACTACATTGCTATTTCTTTCACTTTATTCATCATCTGCACACCATGCACTAATGATGCTCCCCCGCGAATGGCACAAGCTACATGAACCGCTTCCATCATCTGTCCTTCACTCCATCCTTTTTCAAAAGCATCACTGCTGTAAGCATCAATACAATAGGGGCATTGCACCGCATGTGCAACGGCTAAAGCGATTAAGGATTTTTCTCTTGCACTTAATTCACTGTCTTTAAAAACTTCTCCGTAGTAGGCGAAAAACTTCTCGCCCATTTCTTTTTGAAA
>CAXSIE010000093.1:4176-13245 GCA_964237295.1 uncultured Flavihumibacter sp.
TAAATCATCTGCATTGTAATAGTTGTTCATGTTCTTACTTTTATCAAAATACAATAAATACCGAAAGTTGTTCATATGAAATCAGAAGTAAAAATTAAAAAAATTTATGTTATGTAGTGGTCATTGAACAAATTACTATATAATTCTACTACCGGATCAAAGATCATGTTAATTATCAGTAGCGGCTTTGTATACAAAATAAAAAAATACCAGGGAAGCCTGGTATTTAGCACAATTATTAATTATAAAAATTATTTATTTATCCTTCAGTTTACTTTCAGGCACATATTTTTTATGGCCTTTTTTATCTACATAATAATATTTTGACTCTCCATCTATATAAATCTTCTCGCCTTTTGGTCCTTTTTTTCCATCATACACTTTATCAACTATTCCGGACTTGCCTTTAGAGGCTATTTCAGCAGTTTTATTACCTACTTTTTTCGCGGCTTTTTTTAAATGCTGCCCGACAGTAGTGGTATCCTGGGCATGTACATTAACAGCGGAGATCAATACTAAAGAAAATGCAACAAGATAAATTAAAAATCCTTTTTTCATGGTTGTAAATTTATTTGAAATAGAAGAATCAAATCTAATGCCTTTATGTTAGAAACCAATGAATTAAGTTAATATTTAGGACATCTTTATATGGTATCATAAAAAAGACATCACACTTAGTCCAACGTTTTGCCACTTTACCGACAATATTTTATAGCTGTAATCAGAAGTTATTTAAAATAATTAAAAACTTGTGCATTGTTAGCCTAATTGAAAATTTAATTATAAATGTATATTTAAACGCACTCTAAAAACTTTATTACTTTCTTCAATTAGCAAAGTATGCCGATCGGGGTACACCAGTTGAAGTCTCTTTCTTGTATTTTTGATACCAATACCACTAAAATCTTTTTGAGGAAGAACGTTAAGCATGTTATTCGAGACTAACAAAGAAAATTCTTTTCCCACAACATTTATGGCAATAGAAATCGCCGATTCCTCTTCTGGATTAACTCCATATTGAAATGCATTTTCAATAAAGGAAATCAGAATTAAGGGCGCTATCACCAGGCCACTGGTATTGCCAATAACTGAAAAATTAATAGTAACGCTGTCTTGAAGCCGGGTCTTTTGCAAGGTTATATAATTCTCTATATAATCCAGCTCTTTATCTAAACTGATAAAACTATCATGTACGTCACGTAATACATATCGCATCAATTTTGAAAGCTGCACTATGGCATCGGCAGTTTGTTCAGACTTAACTAACGCTAAAGAATAAATACTATTCAGGGTATTAAATAAGAAATGTGGATTGATCTGACTTTTTAGGGAAAGTAGTTCTGCTTGCTGCCAGGCAGTTTCTGTTTCATAATATCGTTGCCTGCTCCTTAGTAGAAGTGAAAACAGTACAACAGTCAGGAATAAAAAGATAATATGACTTATGGTTTGAAAATAAGAAGATGCATATATTCCATCTTTTGCTGCCGGGCCATCATTGTGATTTTTAAGAGGTCTTATTGTATGAGGACCTGGTGAAAAGTGACCTGTCAACAGGGAAGGTAAAAGTGTTATAAGTGCAAAACCCGCGATAATAGAAAACGCATAATTATTTTTATAATAAATCCTGGGAATAAGCACAAAATAATTCAGATAAAAGAAACCGATCATCAACAGGTTGGCAATCAAATCTCTTTGCGTTGGGTTTTTAAAGTCGAGGAAACTGTCTTCCGGAGGTTTTGGAAAGAACAAAAGGGAGCACAGCATGAAAACAGCGATGCCGAGCAAATGGAGTATAACTTTAGTTTTGTTACTCAACTTAAATTTTTATAATTTTTCGCGTTCCTATAACCCAGCTAAGCAAGGCGAGCACCGCTATTCCGACGATGATCCAGATGGCATGCCGGGCAATATTTTCGACAAGCGACGTTAAAACATTCTGTTTTTCCAGGCAACGCTGAAACATCCAGGCAATCGCCGCGATCGCGGCAAATATTGCTCCGCCGAGTCTTATTGCGGTATAAAAACTTCCTTTGCTTAAAAGTATTAGCCAGGGCATCGTAATCACAATTACCAGCAGCTGCATAAGCTCGATACCTACGTTAAATCCCAGGATACTGATGATCATTGGGCCAGCATCCAGATGCAAGTTAGTGAGGGTTCCTGCAAAGGCCAACCCATGAATCAACCCAAAAGCTGAAGCGATATAAACTTCCTTGCCCGGAAATACCGGACGAATAGCATGAATCGCTGAAATCAGAATTGAAAAGGCTATAAGTATCTCTACCAGTTGATCTGGTAATTTTATCCATCCCAGTGTTCCCAATAACAGCGTAATCGAGTGGCCTATGGTAAAAGCTGTCACAATTTTTAAAAGCCTGATTACACTGTAACGGGCTCCGCCATAACCTTTCCAGCTTTTATGACTTACCAGTAGCGGCGCAGGTAACAATAGTACCAGCAGGAACATCAGGTGATCGGTTCCATCAGCAATATGACTGATACCGAGTTCCACCATACTCTTAAACCCTTTCCATTTGCTTCCTTCCGAGAGATTGATTGTAACAGGATGAATCACATTGTTTCGAATATCGAGACTAATAGCCCCTACCTCCACCGGGCGTTCTCCATTAACACCAGCTTCCCAATCCTGTCTTACTGATAACAGCGCTGAGTGAGTGACCACCTGGTGAATGATAACGTCATAGTTCAGTGTAAAGTTGCGCAAACTAGCACCAGCAGGTGGTTGCATGAGCAAATGAGCAACGAGTTCCTGGTAAGGGCCCGTATCGGTCTGTTCGGATTTTCCAACCGTCATATCTGTTACCTTTACTGTCCATGGTCTGCCATCCTCACTCAAAGGTTTTACATGCTGAATAAGGTACGCTTTGAGATCAGCCCCCATTCGCGCAATAAGATTTACTGAATTCGTTGCCACATCATGACCAAAAGCAAGCTGCAACTCCCCCAGGGGCAACTGCAATTCAACAGCAACACTCTTTGATCCCACATCCATTAGTACTATTGAATTAGGCATCGGATGCGCCAAACACTTAATAACTCCAAAAAGCATGATATTGAAAACTAGAAGTATTCTTCTCAAAGGAAAGTTTTTAACTGTAAAGTAAAATTTGATATAGATAGGGGTAAAAATAAAAAATAGCCACCATGCAACAAGCATGATGGCTAAACAATGCGGGGTATCAGCTGATTGTACCGATAGAAATCTTACAGACCGCTATAATCCCTTGTTTGATCTCGGAAGTCAGCGTAATCATGAATCTGTGTATTATATACTACGCCCGTCTGACAAACAAACTCAATCCAGACATTTGGACCATCGATTCGCAAGTGATCAATATTAGTAGTAAAGAAGCCAGGTACATTGCCAGCTGTTGTGCTGGGTTATTATAATAAGTAACATAAGTATTTGTCAGCTTTGAAGTTTAAGTTACGAGAAGTGCAGCCTCAACGGTGGCATCCAGATCGTTCAGCCAGGGTTATATCAATGGTAAAAGCATTACCAAATTAAGAAATACGAAAAAAGGGACAAAAGCAGGTTGTATAAAAATCAACCTGTTGTTCCTTTTTTAAATTACAAACCCGGCATGAATGCAGGGTTTGTAATTTAAAAAAAAGGGGATTATTCAAGTATTTTAGAAAGTATAGTTTCCACCATAATCACGTGTGTGGTCTCGCCATACACTATGATAATGAATCTGGTTTGAATATACCACGCCTGATTGACATACGAACTCAATCCATACACTAGGACCATCAATTCTAACGTAATCTGCATTGTTGCTTAAGCTGGCATTACCTGAAAATGAAATGTAGGTACCATTAAGCTCATTCTGATAGGTAGCCAGCAAGCTGGCAGCGGTAGCATCATCTGCATCCTTAACCCATGGTTTCATCGCTTCCAGTACCAGTAATTTTTGCGCATCACTAAGGGTGCTGACTGCAAGGCCAAGTTTGGTAACCGGGAATTTTCCATCTCCGCTTGGTCCAAGTAGCACATCACTGAAAGTGGCAGAAAGTTTTGCTGTAGCAAGTTGAGTTGAACTTAACGATGCCAGCATAGCCGCCATGGTAGATTGTTCGCTTGCCAGTGGTGCATAAGTAGTTCCATTGGTTGTCCAGGTCTTCGGCTCAACACCTTCAAAATACGGAGAGGCTCCTGCAACTACACCATTTTTAAACGTGATATTAATAGCCAGATGATGACCGCCAAACTGCAATTGCCATATACCCGTTATGGATGGTGTTCCAAGGAAGGCAAGGAAGTAAGTGCCGGAAGAGTATCCGCCACCTCCGCCAGGACCGCCGCCGCCAGGGCCACCGGTTCCTGTTCCGCTTGCTGCAGCCAAAACGTCATCAGCTGCTCTTATCTGCATTGCCTCACTGTAACCTTCATCAATTGTGGTGCCTGTTGCGGTAGCCACTATTGCAAGCGCCGCAGTAAGTTGCTCAGCAGTTAACGTACTGAACTGAACTCCATTCCTACATGTAGCGCCGCAAGGCAGGTTGGACCACTTTACACTATTTGCCTGCGTTAGGTCCAGTTGGGCGGCAGCAAGCTGTGTAGTGGTAAGCGTTGCCTTAAAGGATTGTATCATACAAACCAATTTCGCAGTTACGGTCGTAGCATTACTGCAATCAAGACTAGAAGCCATCGGCAAAGCGATGGTACAGCTTTGCCCACCAAAAGTAATGGCGAAAGAAGCCGTTCCATTAGCTGTTGGAGTACCTTTTATAAGGTAAATGAGATTACCACCGGTCGCGGATAATGTTCCTCCCTGCAAGGTAGCAGTCAACCCAGTTACCCCCGTTGAAGCTGTCGCGGAACCGTCAGCATAGGTTTCTCCGTTTCCACCAGTGTAAGGAACCGTTGCCGTACCACTATAAGTCGTTCCACTTGTAAAACCGCTGGAAAAAGTGACACCTGCGCAGTTTAATGTTGTAATGGTTGCAGCTGCCGTAGCTGTTACGCTGTCTGCGCTATCTGTTACCGCTTTGGTACAGGAAAAGAACATCGTCGCTATTGTTATACAGCTAACAAGCCCGGTTGTAATCACCCACCTAATTTTCATACTGAACTTTTTAAATTAAATAATGCTTATTCCCCGTAAATATATCTACGTGGCTACTCTTACGGAATTTTTTGAGGTAAATGCGGGGAATCTAACGATAGACCAGATTTTTTGCATTGAGTTAAAGTATAATTTCATGGCTGCTAAAACCTGGTTCAGGTCCCAAATAATAAGAAAGTATTTTCAAAAATCATCGTACCATAATAATGAGATTCGCAATTTTTTCCGTGCTCCTGGTAGTAAGTTTTGCATCCTGTAAAAAAAATAACGCTACCCGCCAGATCTCTACAAATGACCTGGTTGAAACGACCCCATTGAAATTAGTGAAAGATTCTTCTATAATTAACAGTGCTATAAATGGCATGTATGTTTCGACGCCAGCGCATTACAATGAAACCACAAAAAATTACCCTTTACTACTTTTTATTCATGGAGCAGGTCAGATAGGGACCGTACCGGGTGACCTTACCCTCTTGCTTAACGATGGAGTGGCCCAGTTAATATATATCGGCAAATTCCCGCCGAGTTTTACGGTGAAAGAAAAAAACTACTCCTTCATTATATTAAATCCCCAGTTTAACCGGTATCCATCATCTGCGGAAGTAGAGGAGATTATTACTTATGCAACCCAAAAGTTCCGGATAGATGCTACCCGAATTTATATATCCGGCTTGAGTATGGGAGGATTTGTTACCACCCAGATGGGCGCCGATCATGCTTCTCAACTGGCGGCAATTGTGCCAATTTCGGGTGTCCTGAACGATTCTGCGGTATGCCATAGAATTAGTTCTGGTAAACTGCCACTATGGACCTTTCATAATGACGAAGATCCAACGGTAAACATCAGCACAGTAAATGGCTTTATGACTTTGATGAACTCCTTTAATCCCATAATAGCCCCTAAACTTACCATTTTTAAAGCGGAGGTGCATGATGCCTGGACACAGGCCCTGAACCCTACTTATAAAGAAAACGGGTCAAATATTTACGAATGGATGCTAGGTTATTCAAGGTAAGTGATCATCAGGACCGAAATCCAGATCATGATACTACTTGCTTCCAAAGACATTAAAAAAAGTTTCTTCATAACGAGGACCAATGGGAATTTCCCGAGTGTTGATCAGAATATTTTTGTTACGCACCGATTCGATACTTTTTAAAGGAACAATGAAAGATCTGTGTACCCGGATAAAATCTCTATTAGGTAACTGCTCACCTATTGATTTCATTGTCATCCGTGCTATCAGCGGGGCCTGATCCAGAAGGTGAATCTTGATATAATCATCCAGCGCTTCAATTAACACAATAGCTGAGAGTGATATGTTAATCGTAGATGAATCGCAACTTATTATAATATAATCTGGCTTTACCTCATTGTTACGAAGTACTTCAAATTGTACCTGAGCCTTTGTAACAGCCTTTTGAAATCTTTCATAAGTAAAAGGTTTTAGCAAGTAGTCAGCGGCATCGAGGTTGAATCCTTCAACCGCATAATCAGTATATGCGGTAGTAAAAATGATGATTATATTTTTTGGTAACAACAGGCTAATTTCCAAGCCCGACATGACAGGCATTTGTATGTCAAGAAATAAAATATCTATGGGATTATTTTTAAAATACTCAAGTGCTTCGCTTGGGCGGGTAAATGTTTTTGTAAGATTTATTTCTGCCATTTTATCGCAGAAGTGTTGCAATACATTAAGTGCAGGTTGCTCATCATCAAGGGCTATCGCTCTAATTATTTGCTTATTAAAGTGTTTTGGTAAGTTGCCGAGACAATCCGGCTATTGACCTCTTTTTTTACAAAGTACAAAACTGTGAAAACCAATTTTTAGTATCTTATCGCATAAATACCTATTTATATGAAAATGTTAACGCTACTATTAATTACCTCGTTTCTAGTTCCGTATTCAGTTCTTCAATTTTTTATGACAGATACGACAAGTAAAAGCGCTCCTGCTAATATCAACTCGTTTAGCAGTAATCCGAAAAAAGTCACCTCAAACAGATCGGTCTCTACAGTGGCAGATGTTGTTGCCAAAGCAGTGGCTTTTAAGGCTACACTGACCAGCGCACAAATTACTACGCTTGAAAAAACGTTTACTAACGCGCTTGCACAAAACTGGTCAAACCTTCCCTGTGGTGCTATGTGTAGAAACGGAATTCAATTTGGGAATCTTTCTGCCGTACAACTTGCGGCTGCCAAAGAGGTTATAGCAGCAGCTTCGGGGACAACGGTTAATGAAGGTTATGATGAATTTCTGCAAATTAATCTGGCAGATAGCGTGTTGCAGACAGTGGGCGGAAGCGGCTATGGAAAGGGTATCTATTTCATTTCCTTTTTAAATACGCCTACCGCTACAGGTGCCTGGATGCTACAATTTGGCGGACATCATTATGCTGCCAATATTGCATTTAATGGTGGACAAGTTGTAGGCGCTTCTCCTACTTTCGAAGGAGTAGAGCCAAAGCTGTATAGAGTGGCAAGCGGCGCTTACTACGCCCCGATGAACCAGGAGAGAGCAGGTATGCAGGTAATGCTTGCATCTTTGTCCACCGCACATCTCGCTACCGCAAAACTTTCGACTAGTTTCAGTGATGTGTTATTAGGGCCGGGTAAAGATGGCCAGTTTCCCGCAACCAAAGTCGGGATAAAAGTAAGTACGCTTACAACACTTCAACAAACCAATGTGCTTAATGCAATGCTGCCATGGATTAAAGACGTTGATGATGCCAGCTCTGCCACGTTACAGGGTATTTATCAAAATGATCTTGCCAATACTTATATTTCCTATGCGACAAACACCAGTGCTGTAGCAGGAGACTCCAGCACTTTTCTCACCGCTAACACAGACTATGTTAGGATTGACGGGCCTAATGTCTGGATCGAATTTGTCTGCCAGAATGGTGTGGTTTTTTCCGGAGTACATTATCATACAATATACCGCGATCATAACCGTGATTATGGTAATTACCTGGCTAGAACAACATTGCCTCTCAAACTGGTGGATATGGCCGTATCCAGTGAAACCAGCGGCAGGACTATATCATGGACTACGGCTGATGAATTGAACGTAGATCATTTTGAGGTGGAAAGAAGTGATAACGGGAGTTCAAATTTTATAACAATAGGCCAAATTGCAGCAAAGAATATTTCTTCCAGCGCATATAGTTTTTCAGATAAAACTGCGACCTCCAACGGAACGGTGTATTACCGGATAAAAATGGTTGATAAAGATGGCTACAGTACTTACAGCATGATAAAAGCTATAAATAATAACCTTATTGCCAAGTTGGTGATATTCCCAAACCCTGCCAGCAGCACTCTGACATTAACCCTTGCCAGCAGCGTAACCGATGCCTCCATTAACATCACAAATGTTATCGGTAAAACAGTATTGGCTATGGACAAACAAAGCGGGCAAAAGTTTGACATTAATATATCCAAACTATCCGCAGGTTCATATTTTGTACAGGTCATTCAAAACGGTGTAATCGGTACCAAAAGCTTTATCAAGCAGTAATAAGGTTTTAAATTAAAACAGCAGGGCTTAATAATATGTACCCTGCTGAAACTATGTTCTGAATCATCTCCTATCACAAGAAAAATCAATACAAAGAAATCCTTTCCTTCCCGCCTCAATTCACATCAGGATTCAAAGCGGTGCGGGCATGATCGTTTGATAGATGCAAGGGTAATTGTTAAATGGCAATAGACAGTTAAAAGGATGATTGAAGTAGTGTTTGCCATACTCGGGCTTCTATTCCTGTCGCCACTCATGATTTTAGTTGCTATCAGAGTGAGCGTGGGTTCAAAAGATCCTATATTTTACTTTCAGGAAAGAGTGGTTACAACGGCATGCCGTTTATGATCATCAAAATTATTTAAACAGAAACTTTTATATTTTGAGTTTGATAACTTTCACTAAATTTTTTAAGTAAGTCGTCGAACTTTCCATAAGTAAGATTTAATATATAC
>CAXSIE010000093.1:13255-13602 GCA_964237295.1 uncultured Flavihumibacter sp.
GATAACAGCTTCCCGAATGTTATAAGAAAACGTCTCCTCTAATATGGCTTGTTTATGTATTTTAAGATCAAGTGCTTCAGTTGGAATTCTTTTTATTAATTCGTACGCTTTATTTTTTTCAATAACGCTTATAAGCTTTGTGAACGTATTTGTAGATGTATGGCCTAACATACGATGTTCGTCAAAAATAAGTCATAAAAATAATCAAAAGCGGCAGAAAGCGGTAAAATACGGAAGTGCAAAAACGTAAAACCCTTGAAAATCAATATTTTGTAGTGAAATTCAAGAGTCTTAAAGCGCCCGAGATCGGCACACTACTTAGCCCTGAAATGCACGTCTAGTAAGGA
>CAXSIE010000094.1:0-229 GCA_964237295.1 uncultured Flavihumibacter sp.
ATTGACAGGACAAAACTTTTGTCGGTAAGTCCGGCAGCGCTCAACTTTGGGGAGATCACAGCAGGAAATAATTCTCCCGGGCAACCAATTTCCTTTCAGGCTATTGGTTACGGCGACCTTACTATCACTGCCCCGGCTGGCTATCAATTATCGTTAGATAATGTAACTTTTTCCAATGCTGTTTATCTTAATAGTGCAACTGCAGAAACCGGCACCCGGATCTATGCAC
>CAXSIE010000094.1:239-2956 GCA_964237295.1 uncultured Flavihumibacter sp.
AAGCTCTGAAAATAGAAGGGAAAGTAAACTTTAATAGTACTGCCCTTGATTCTAACTATTTAACCTTAACCGGGTCATCTTATCCTAAAGCAGAAACTTTCGATGCGGGCGCTTATAACCTCAGCTTTTTTGGATCGAATGCTACCAATAATCCAACACCGCAAAAAATAAGCACTCAGATCAATAACATCAGTACGGTTTTCCAGCATTTAAACCTTGATGTGATTGGAATTGAAGAAGTGTCAAGCGATTCTGCCCTGGCAGAATTGATTTCCCGGTTGCCAGGTTATGCATCTGTAATTTCACCCAGGTGGTCTTATTCTTTCAATCCGCCGGATCCAACGTTCCCGCCCCAAAAAACAGGCTTTATTTATAACACCGCTACAATGCAACTGATTGATAGCAGGGATATGTTTGTAGGTTTATACGACTCTGCAAGAAACGGAACTACTCATGTGCTGGATAATTATCCAACAGGGATGGCTTCCAGTTTCTGGGCTTCGGGCCGTCTGCCGTTTATGGCAACATTTAAAGCCACTATTGGCGGCGTAACAAGATTGATAAGAATGATAGATATTCATGCAAAATCAGCTTCCGATGCTGAAAGTTACCGGAGGCGGTTATATGATGTGAAAGTATTGAAAGATTCACTGGATGCTTATTATAAAAACGACGACATTATTTTGGTGGGAGATTTTAATGACCGCCTTACAGGCTCTATCAATGTTGGAGCTGAGTCGCCTTATAAAAATTTTGTAGATGACAACGCGAATTATACGGCTCTGACACTTCCTCTCGATCAGGCAGGAAGGGTAAGTTTTGTAAGCGGTACGGCCATGATAGATCATATAATTGTATCCAATGAATTGGTAAATGAATACATCATGTCCTCCGCTGATATCGAAGACCCAAGAACTTATATCTCAGGCTATAATGCCAACACGGCTTCAGACCATCTTGCCATATTTTCCCGCTTCCTGTTTAACCAGGTGCTGCCGGTGAACTTTAAAAGCTTTAACGCACAATTAAAAGATAAAACGGTATTGATTAACTGGTTAACGGATGTGGAATTTAACAGCAGCCGTTTTATTGTTGAAAGATCTGCTGACGGGAAGCACTTTACCGCAATTGCAGGAGTTCCCGGAAACGGTACAAGTAATGGCACATTAAATTATCAAAGCGTTGATTCCTTTCCATTACCCGGAATTAATTATTACCGTTTAACACAGGTAGACGTGAATGGAAAAGTTACATTATCAGCTATTGTTTCTATAAACAATGGTATAGTTGCAACCAAAACACTTCGGATCTATCCTAATCCGGTTGGTACGAACATGCTTTTAGCTTTTCAATCTACCTTATCCAGCAATGTAGCACAGGTAATTACCGTTGACGGAAAAGTATTATTACAGGCCAAAGGCAGTATTCAGGAAATTAACCAGGAAATGAATAATCATATAAACAGGTTAAAGCCGGGAATTTACCTGTTTAAGATCAGCAATTCCCATGACCAGCAATCTGTTCGCTTTATTAAAAAGTAACTGTAATTAAGTACCTTAAAGGAGATGCTTTTGCTATCGGCAGACAAGCTTTCAGAAATTAAAGCAACCTGTTAACCATTGATCTTTTGATAACTCAAGCTGTTCGCTATTAGCTAATACTAAATGGCAGTTAAATGTAATTATGGCTTTGGCCGTAATTATCATCCTGCTGTTATGGCTCAATCAAAAACGGCTTTATTGGGTAAAAAAGAAGTTTTAAATCTTTGCCTGTCAATTTTTCCGTTATTTACTTGCGTATGACCTCTGGCATCGGGTTTGTTTGGCATGTTGTAACGACCTTCTTAAATCATTACTTGAATCTTTAAATTTAAAATTATCATGGCTACAGGTAATATACGTGTGCAAACAGAGAATATTTTTCCGATTATTAAAAAATTCCTTTATAGTGATCATGAAATTTTTATAAGGGAATTGGTAAGTAATGCAGTAGATGCCACTCAGAAATTAAAAACACTTTCTTCTATCGGGGAAGCTAAAGGAGAAATAGGAGATATAAGCATTGAAGTAAAAGTTGATGCTGAAAAGAAAACCCTGACCATTTCAGACAAAGGCATAGGAATGACCGCCGATGAAGTTGACAAATATATAAACCAGGTAGCATTCAGCAGTGCTGAAGAATTTTTGGATAAATTTAAAGGACAAAGTGAAACTAATATCATAGGGCATTTCGGTCTTGGTTTTTACAGTTCTTTTATGGTGAGTGATAAAGTGGAAATTGTAACCAGAAGCTATAAAGAGGATACAAAAGCCGTGAGATGGGAATGTGATGGCAGCCCTGAATATACATTAGATGAAACAGAAAAGGAACAGAGAGGTACAGATATCGTGATGTACATTAATGAGGAAAGTAAAGAGTTCCTGGAGCCTGAGAGAATCAAAAGCATTCTTGAGAAATTCTGTAAATTTTTACCTATACCTGTTTTCATGGAAGGAAAACAGATCAATAATACCAATCCGGCCTGGACCAAAAAACCTTCCGAATTAACTACTGAAGATTACCAGAATTTTTACAAGGAATTATATCCGTATGGCGAGGCGCCCTTATTCTGGATACATCTTAATGTTGACTATCCTTTCAATTTAACCGGTATATTATACTTTCCAAAGCAGAAGACGGCATACGAGATACAAAAAGACAAGATCCAGTTATACAGT
>CAXSIE010000094.1:2966-7234 GCA_964237295.1 uncultured Flavihumibacter sp.
CCAGGTTTTTGTTACTGATGAAGTAAAAGATATTGTTCCCGAATTTTTAATGCTGTTACACGGTGTTATAGATTCACCTGACATACCGTTGAATGTAAGCCGAAGTTATCTCCAGGGTGATCCTAATGTAAAAAAGATCAATTCCCATATCACTAAAAAAGTTGCCGACAAACTGGAAGAGATCTTTATAAAGGACCGTGCATCTTATGAAGAGAAATGGGAAAGTCTTGGTTTGTTCGTCAAGTATGGCATGATGACTGATGATAAGTTTCTTGACAAAGCAAATAAATTTTTCATTTTTGAAGAAGTTGTGCCCAATGGTGAGCAGTCTAAATTTCATACACTGGATGAATACAGGATTGCAACTGAAACCCTGCAAAAGAATAAGGAAAGTAAGCAGGTAATATTATATACAACCAATCCCGTTCAACAGGATGCTTATATTCAGGCGGCATTAAAAAAAGGGTATAAGATAGTAAAAGCAGAAACACTGGTAGACGCTGCTTTTATAAACCAGATGGAAATTAAATGGGAGAATGTGCACTTTATGCGCGTGGATGCTGATATAGCTGATAACCTTATAGACAAACAGGAAGCTTCCGAAAGTGTGTTGAATAAGGATGAGGAATCAAAGCTGAAAGAATTATTCGGCATACAGGTTCCTTCATTAAATGTTACTGTTGACACGCCCCGAGTTTACACGCTGTATGAAAGATATGGCATCAGTAAGCGGCCCGATGGGAAGCTTTTATGCAAACATGCCTGATGAAGTAACCATAACCGTTAACGGCAACCATCCGATCTATCAGAAAATACTTTCTGAAAATGAAAGCTCGATACAGCAAAAGCAGGTTCGTAACCTGGCCGATCTGGCCTTGCTTTCACAGGGCTTGCTGAAAGGAAACGATCTTACCGCATTTATAAACAGGAGTGTGGAGTTGATGGAAGGCGAGAAGAAAGAAGTTGCTTTGGCTGAGTGACCTTTTATAACCACAGAGGAAAGCCAGAGACTGGAAAGAGGTTACACAGAGAGCACCCTCTGTGTAACCTCTTCTCAGTCTCTGGCTTTCCTTTGTGGTTATAAAAAACACAGGCTCTTACAAGCTCTTTTCAAATATTACCGCATCCACAAACTGCATTCTTTTAATATAGCAAACCTCTTTAAAACCCGCACTAACAAACAGCTTTCTATGCTGTGGATTCATATACACCACAAATATCTTACGCGGGCATTCCTTTAAACTTTGCAAGAGGTTTTTTATCACCTGTTTCATCACCGCTTCTTTAAAAGGATTGAAAAAGAAAAACACATGATCATCTTTTCTGAATGTGAAATCAAAGGCATCAGCATGAATTACTTGCCATTTTGCCAGTGGAAATCGTTTTGTTATGATCATACAATTATTTTCTGCCTCCAGGCACAGTAAAAGCGCGAAATCAATGCCGGTGATTCTTGTAAAACCATAATGTGCCGCAACAACCATTACGCGTCCTTTGCCTGATCCGACATCTATGATATCATCGGGTGCATTCAACTTTCGGAGTTGCTTAAAAATATTTTCTAGTAAGTAATAACCGGCACCCTGGTAAATTTCCGCCTCCTTACGATTGTTTCCTTTTACAACCAAACGTTTAAGATCATCAATGCGTAAAGTATTGATATGGTATTTTCTTTCTCCTCTTATTTCATGATAAATTGAAAACAAAGCAAGACGCACATTCCAGTTCAGGGCGATATAAAAAAAATACTTTATGTAATAAGCGAAGGTCAAAGTTCGGATGGTTGCAAGTCAATTACTTTAAGCTGCAAGTGCCTTTGATTATTCCAATCGTTTTCTTCAAGTGTAAAAACCACATCTACCAGCTTTTTTGATTGCAGCAGGCTGAACTTTTCTGCCATATTAAATCCTATGCCGCTAAAAACAATATTATCCTGTTGAAGTGAAAACCTGATATGATGGTCTTTTACAATTTTTGACCATCCATAATCTCTTAACTGTCTGGCTACAAACACAGGCCGTACGTTACCGGGCCCAAATGGCTCCATCTGAGAAATTATATTATGTAAGGAAGGTGTCAGGTCTTTGAAAAGTACTTCTCTGTCAACGATTATTCCCGGTATCAGTAATTCGGGATGGATGGAAGCAGCAACAACTTCTTCAAATTTAGCAGTAAATGCTTCAACCTGTTCGGGTAACAGCGTCATTCCGGCTGCGGCAAAGTGACCACCATAACCTAACAAATGTTCCCTGCAGGCATGGATCGCATCATATAAATTGAATCCGTGAACGCTTCTTGCACTACCGGCAACCAACTCTCCGCTTTGGGTCAGCACTATAGTAGGCCTGTAATATTTTTCTATCAGGCGTGATGCCACAATTCCCACCACACCTTTATGCCAGTGAGGACGAAATACTACGGTAGATTTTTTTGCAATGAGTATTTCATCACAGGAGATCATGGAAAGCGCTTCTTCAGTGATATGGAAGTCTGCTTCCTTACGATCTGCATTGTTATTATGAAGTATATCCGCAAAACACAGCGCTTTAGAAAAATCTTTCTCAATAAATAGCTGAACCGCTTTTCTGGCGTCATCCATCCTCCCTGCCGCATTCACTCTTGGAGCTATTATAAATACAACGTTGGTTATGTTAAGGTTTTTCCGGAGCCCGCTTAACTGGATGAGGGCTTTTATGCCTGTGCAGGGATTGTCATTGATTTTTTTTAAACCATAATAGGCAAGAATCCTGTTTTCTCCGGTTATAGGAACAATATCTGCAGCTATAGCGGTAGCCACAAGGTCCAGGTAGTTGTAAACGTTACTTTCTTCCAAATTAAGGCGTTCAGCCAGGGCAGTAATCAATTTAAATCCAATACCGCAGCCGCATAAATCTTTATAAGGATAGGAACAATCATTTTGTTTAGGATTCAGAATAGCAACCGCAGCAGGTAATTCCATATCCGGCAAATGATGGTCGCATACAATAAAATCAATCTCTAACTCTTTTGCATAACCGATCAGTTCAATGGATTTTATACCACAATCAAGAGCAATAACCAGCGAAAACCCATTTTCTCTGGCATAATCAATTCCCATCTTACTAACACCGTAACCCTCCCGATACCGGTGAGGAACATAAAAATCAAGTAAATAGCCATCATACACAGATTGAAGGAACTGGTACATTGCTGCAACAGATGTTGTACCATCAACATCATAATCACCAAATACAAGGATCTTTTCTTTATTAAGGAACGCCGTTAAAATTCTTTTAACAGCTTTATCCATATCTTTCATAAGCCAGGGGCTATGCAGCTGAGAAAGTTGCGGGCGAAAAAAGTTCCTGGCTTGCTGAAACGATTCTATTCCACGCGATACCAGCATATTACAAATAACCTCGTTCACTTTTAAATCATCCTTTAAGGCCGTTACCTTATTATTATCCGGTTTTAATATGTTCCATCGCTTCTGCATAACTCATTCTTCCCCTTTTCAAATCAGTGATATTGTTCTCTTCTGATGTTGTTAATGTTTATAATTATATTGTATTCCCTCATAATATCTATCAATATTTCCTGTCTGTTGTAAATCGTACCAGTTCCTCCAGGCCCTGCCTTACTTCATTATCGGGAAATTCAAATAGTATCTTTAACGCTTCATCCCGGTAATAAAACATTTTTTCGGCGGCATATTGTATGCCTCCGGCTTTAACCACTTCCTGAATCACTTGTTTTACCTTTTGTTTATCTTTATTCTCATTCTTAATAATATAAATCAGTTTTCTTTTGGTAGATGAATCTACTTTATTTAAAGTGTAAATAAGCGGAAGGGTCATTTTTTTTTCCTGTATGTCATTACCTGTTGGTTTGCCGATATCTTCATTTCCATAATCAAAAAGATCGTCTTTTATCTGAAATGCGATGCCAACGTTTTCACCAAACGAACGCATTCTTTCCGCGGATTGTTCATTTTGTGTGGAGGAGTAAGCGCCGGCTGCACATGCTGAAGCCAGCAACGAAGCTGTTTTGTTTTTAATGATTTCAAAATAAATATCTTCTTTAAGATTTAATGATCTCGATTTTTCAATTTGAAGTAATTCCCCTTCACTCATAAGACGCACGGCTTCAGAGAGGATCTGAAGAATTCTGAAATCGCTGTTATCCAATGCGAGCAGCATTCCTTTAGCCAGCAAATAATCACCTACAAGAACGGATACCTTCGCTTTCCATAATGCATATGTAGAGAAGAATCCCCTTCTCTCCATAGA
>CAXSIE010000094.1:7244-13594 GCA_964237295.1 uncultured Flavihumibacter sp.
TCCACAACATCGTCGTGTACCAGGGTAGCCGTATGCAACAGTTCAACGAAAGATGCTGCCCTGTAAGTTGATTCATTAATTGTTCCGCAAAGTTTGGCTGTAAGCAATACGAACATAGGTCTTAGTTGTTTACCTTTACGTTTAACGATGAAACTCATTATGCGGTCTAAAAGTAAAATATTGCTTCTGACAGAATCCCTGAATTTAACTTCAAAAATTTCTAATTCGTCTTTAATTATCGCCTGTGATATTTTCATTCTATGAATTGAAAAGCAAATTACACTTAGAAAGTAAAATATAAATAGATAAATGTATTGGATAAGCAACACATTTGAAATATTTCATGTCTTGGTATTGATTTTGATTAAGTTATTATTCATCTTTGTGGTGAAATAAATTTGGTAGATAGCCACCAAATGATATTTTTGCACTTAAATCCTTAACAGATTCTTATTTCGTTTATACAAAATTTAATTATGGAAAACAAAAAGTACTCTCTTTTTATTGGCATTTTATGCCTCTTGGGTGTATCTTCTTTCGCTCAGGATGGATCAGCCAAAGTAGGGACAAACTATAATGTCCTGGATTCTTCTTTCTACTCCACAAAGAACCTCCCACAATTTAATGAATTCAGGAACAACGCTTATCCTTTTCCTCCAAAGCCCAGGAACCAGTGGGAAGTTGGCGTTAAGGGTGGTATTTTTACCATCTTTGGAGATGTGCCATCAACATTAACAGGTGGATTGGGTATTCATGTAAGAAAAGCTTTGGGATATGTTTTCTCCTTAAGACTTGAATATATGTATGGAACGGCTAAGGGTATAAACTGGCAGTCCAGGGTTGGAGGATTCAGCAAACCATTTTCTGATGCCGGATATACAGGGTCTATTTACGACAACTACAAGACAAAGGTTCAGGACCTGTCTTTAGAGACATTAATATCACTAAGTAACATTGCATTTCATAAAGCGAAATCAAACGTTAGTGTATATGCCATAATAGGTGCTGGTGCCAGCATTTATGATGTTAAGGTAAATGCGAAAAACGGTAACGCTAATTATAACTTTACAGGTATTCAGGGTGGTAACTTCAGTAATAAGAAAGACACTAAAAAAGCTTTGAAGAATTTATTGGATGATTCTTACGAAACAGATGGTGAACCTGCTAATAAATCCAAGCTGTTTAATAACTCATTCACTCCAACTGCATCTTTAGGCGCGGGTATAGCATTCAGATTAGGTAAGAGAGTAAACATTGCTATTGAAGACAGGATAATGCTTCCTTTTAATGATCTCGCTGATGGCCAACGCTGGCAGAATTCCGGTATTGGTATTAACGGGCGTGTTCTTACACCAGGTAATGATCTGTATAACTTCGCTTCAGTTGGTCTTAACTTTAACCTGGGTTCTACAACTAAACGTATCGAGCCTTTGTATTGGGTAAATCCTCTGGATTATGCTTACAGCGAGTTGAATGCGCCTAAGCATATGAAATTTCCTAAACCTATTCTTGATGACGCTGATGGTGATGGTATTACTGATCAGTTTGATCTTGAACCTAATACTCCTAAAGGTGCAGCGGTTGATACTCATGGTGTAAGTCGCGATACTGATGGTGATGGTGTTCCTGATTATAAAGACAAGGAATTGATTACGCCTACACAGTGCCAACCAGTAGATGCTGATGGTGTGGGTAAATGCCCTGAACCAGCTTGTTGCCAAACACTTGATTCTTTAATCAAGGCTGGTGGAATAAAAAATTGTAACCTGGGAAGTTTGCCAAGTATTTCTTTCGCTGCCAAGTCTTCTACTTTAAGCAATGATGCCAAAGCAGTATTAGCAAGCCTCGCAGAAACTGTACGTAACAATCCTAACTGTAAAGTAGCGGTTGTAGGTTATGGCGAATCAAGCAAGAGCGTTCAACAGTTAAGCTGGGATCGCGTGAATACTGTTATTAACTATCTGGTTGAAAAAGAAGGAATCAGCCAGGACAGGTTTATCTTTAAATACGGTGAAGCTGGTGGTGATGCTAACACAGTTGATTTAAGAGAAGCTGGTACTGATGAAACACCGAACTCTGTGCCTGCTCCACATCCGAGCCTGAGAAAAAGAAAATAAACTTAAAAGAAATAATCATTAGTATAAAACCCTCCTTTATGGAGGGTTTTATATTTACATTAACGATGACTATTGGGTAAACTAATATTTTCCATTCATATTTGCGCAAAACTCTTAACTTTATAAGCTTTTATGAGATTTCTATCCGCTTTATTAATACTGTCAATCGTTTTTTCTTCCTGTTCTAAATTTGCTAAAGTGCAGAAAAGCACTGATTATGATTATAAGCTAAAGATGGCTAACAAGTACTATGAACAAAAGAGTTATAGTTATGCTCAACAACTCTATGAGGAACTCTTTCCCATTTTTAAAGGAACAGACAGGTTTGAAGATGTTTATTACAAATTCGCATACTGCGGTTTTTATCAAAAGGATTACCTGAATGCGGAAAATCTGTTTAAGGGGTTTGTGGAGGTTTTTCCTTCCAGCGCAAAAGCGGAAGAAATGGATTATATGAGGGCTTATTGTTATTATAAACAATCGCCTAAAGTAGAGCTCGATCAAACAAATACCCATAAAACAATGGGTTTGATGCAAATATTCATCAATTCTCATCCCGGCTCTACCAGAAATAAAGAAGCTACAGAAATTATTGACAAATGCAGGATTAAGCTTGAGGCGAAAGAAGCCAGAAATGCTGATCTATATTACAACCTGGGTCAGTACAAGGCATCAGCTATTGCTTACAGCAGTTTAATGAATAATTATCCTGAATCTGAAAAAAGTGACGCATATAAACTGAGGATCATTCGTTCTTACTTTCAATATGCATCTTTAAGTATAGAAGAAAGGAAGGCGGAACGATATGAACAGGTCATTACTGAATGTAATGATTTCATTGACCGGTTTTCTAATAGTTCCTTAAAAAAGGATGTTGAAAGTTTTTTGATATCATCTCAAACTAATATTAAAGCTATAAAAAATGAGCAAGTTAAGAAGGCAGCTTAGTTCCAATACCAGTAATACCGCAGAAACTAAAAATCTTACTGATATTAAAAATAAAACCGGGAATTTGTATGAGTCGATTGCAATAGTTGCAAAAAGGGCAAACCAGATTAACATCTCTTTAAAGGAAGAATTACATAATAAACTGGAAGAATTTGCCAGTCATACTGATAGCCTGGAAGAAATTCATGAAAACAAAGAGCAAATAGAAATTTCAAGGGCATATGAAAGGATGCCGAATCCTTCTCTGCTGGCTACCCAGGAATTTATGGAAGATAAAATTTATCACAGAAAGAACGAAGACAACCTGTTCAGTTAATAAATTTAACACACTATAATATTTAAGCGACAGTGAAAACTGTCGCTTTTACTTTTAACTGATTTCAAAAGTATTGAAGAATTAATTGCATAATTTTATTGATGCTTAAGGATAAAAAAATACTATTAGGCATTACCGGAAGCATAGCAGCGTATAAATCCATCCTGCTGGTACGACATTTTGTAAAAGCCGGTGCCGAAGTTAAAATAATATTAACTCCTGCTGCAAAGGATTTTGTTTCTCCGCTTATACTTTCCACGCTGTCTAAAAATCCTGTGTCTATCGAGCTGTTCCAGGAGAATTCATGGGCTAATCATGTAATGCTTGGAAGATGGGCTGATGTTATGCTGATTGCCCCTTTAAGCTGCAACACGTTAGCAAAGATGGCTAACGGTTTTTGCGATAATCTGTTGTTAGCTACTTACCTTTCAGCTACCTGCCCAGTTATAGTGGCACCTGCAATGGATGAAGACATGTGGCATCATTCGAGCACTAAAAATAACCTGCTTACATTAAAATCTGCCGGTATTGCGCTCATACCCGTGGAAAAAGGTGAACTGGCAAGCGGTTTAACAGGTGATGGAAGGATGTCGGAACCTGAAACGATTGCAGATTTTATTGATAATAATTTTTTTTCTATTAAAGATCTTATAGGTAAAAGAGCCCTGGTAACAGCAGGCCCTACCTATGAAGCTATTGATCCGGTTCGTTTTATTGGCAATCATTCTTCGGGAAAAATGGGTCTTGCAATTTCTGAAGAACTGGCTGGCAGGGGTGCAGCAGTTGACCTTATATTGGGGCCTTCATCGTTAGAAATAACCATGCAGGGTATTAAAGTGTACAGAGTGCGATCTGCAGCAGATATGTATGAAGCCTGTATGTTCAGGTTTGAAGCGTGTGATATTGCCGTAATGGCTGCTGCTGTAGCTGATTACTCACCCATAACAGTTTATAACGAAAAGATAAAAAAGAAAACAGGCACGCTTACTTTGGAACTTACCCGTACTAAGGACATCTTATATACGTTAGGACAAAAGAAAAGAAAAGGACAGGTTTTGGTGGGATTTGCATTGGAAAGCCACCACGAAAAAGAGTACGCACGGGAAAAACTGTCGGCAAAAAATGCAGATATGGTTGTGCTCAACTCTTTAAACGATGAAGGTGCCGGCTTTGGGCATGACACCAACAAAATCACTATTTTTGAAAAAGATGGCAATGAAATATCCTTTGAAAGAAAAATTAAAAAGCAGGTTGCTACTGATATTGTTGATAGAATTGTAAAGATGTTATATGAATAAGAAAGCTTTTATTTTTATTTGTTGGGTTTTATTATTCGCCTGTTGCGTTCGAGGCCAGGAAATACAATCGAAGATAACTGTTAATGCCAGCAGGGTAGGTACACAAACAGACAAAAAAGTTTTTCAAACATTACAGGCAGCCCTCAACAATTTTGTTAATACCCGTAAGTGGACAAAGGAAAACTTTCAACCAAATGAAAGAATCGTTTGTAATTTTTTATTGAACATAACCGCGGCAGATAACGGTAATATCCAATCTACTTTAACTATTCAGGCTGCACGACCTGTTTATAATGCATCATATGAGTCACCCCTCGTTAATTTCATTGATGAAAGTGTAAACTTCCGTTATATAGAGTATCAGAATTTGGAATTCAATGAAAACCGTGTATCGGGAACTGATCCTGCAGCATCCAATCTCACCGCAGTATTCGCTTACTATGTAAATATTATTCTGGGATTGGATTTTGACTCTTTCTCTCTTCGGGGAGGAGACCCTTATTTTCAGAAAGCCCAGAATATAGTAAACAATGCACCGGACGGTAGAGATATTTCAGGTTGGCGGGCTTTCGATGGCCAGCGCAATCGTTATTGGCTCATGGAAAACCTGACCAATAGCCGCTATGCATTACTTCATGATGCTATGTACAGTTATTACAGATTAGGTATGGATAATATGTATGATAATGAAAATGATGCAAGAACTGCAATCATGAATACTTTGAATCTTTTAACCAATGTAAAGAAGGATGCACCAAATTTAATGATGCTGCAGTTTTTCTTTCTTGGAAAGAGCAACGAATTCATTAAAATATTTAAAAAAGCTCCCGCTGATGAACGATCCAGGGCGCTGGACATGCTTGCCACATTGGATGTATCTAATGCAAATAACTATAAACAGGAGCTTAGATGAAAAGGCAATTCCTGATAATAATAACATGCTTGTTGATTGGATGTTCAAACACCGGGTCAGACAGTGCTGTAATACCGAAAGATAAAATGGCCAAAGTATTGTGGGACATGATCCAGGTGGATGAATTGGCTACTTTACAACTGGTTAAAGACACGGGTAAAGACGTTAAAAAAGAACGGATACAACTGTATCAAAAAGTATTTCAATTACACAAAACATCTGAAAAACAATTTTCCAATAGCTTTACTTATTATACAAGTCATCCGGATATGATGAAAGTCTTGTTTGATACATTAGAAGCTCGTGGGGCGAGGGAAAGGAAGATCAGTTATATATCCAGGGATTCTCTTACTAAATGATTTCCGCTCCTTTTTAGTTATTATAATTTACTGGCCTAAGATAAGTATATGAACAAAGTTTATGCTGATGCAGACAAAGCTATTGTTGACATTAAAGATGGAAACACTATTATGTTAGGTGGTTTTGGTTTATGCGGTATCCCTGAAAATTGTATAACAGCATTGGTGAATAAAGGCATAAAAGACCTTACATGTATTTCTAATAATGCAGGAGTAGATGATTTTGGCCTGGGTTTGTTATTAAAGACCAGGCAAATTAAAAAAATGATGAGTTCATATGTTGGGGAGAATGCAGAATTTGAAAGGCAATTGTTAAGTGGAGAACTTCTTGTAGACTTGATTCCGCAGGGAACTTTAGCAACAAGATGCATGGCTACTGGCTACGGCTTACCGGCAGTA
>CAXSIE010000095.1:0-2335 GCA_964237295.1 uncultured Flavihumibacter sp.
GGATTTTAAGAATGTACATGCCTGCCCTGGTTTGACCGGTATTTACCTGTTGTGCAAACTTACCGGCAAAGCCTGGTGTTTTACTGGTGAACACTGTTTGTCCTAAAGAATTAAGCAGGCTGATGATCAGGTCATCTTTTCCTTTTACTTCAAATTGAAGGAAGAACTGCCCCTTATTAGGATTGGGTGATGCTACTAGGGCAATGCCTGCGCCGTTTAAATCAATTACCGGGGTGGTGCCATAATTCAGCGTATTAGAGGCACAACCTCCATTCACGATCGTTTTATAAATACCGGAGGCAATTGCTGTGTAGGTTGTTCCGGTTGCACCTGCAATGGGATTTCCATTTAGATACCATTGATTACCTGTTAAACTGTTACTTGTAAAAAGATTGCCATTCTGAGTAATTACCGGTGCAACGGCATTGGTGGCCAGCACCGCAACACGCGGACTTGCACAACCCGTAAGCCTCACTTCCATATCGTACACATAATAATAAGACCGCTGAAAATAGTTTATGTCGGTAGTATCAGCCATATTAATTGAGCTGTTTCCCGTAATCGAAACGATATCGGGAACGCTGAAAGGATAGGGATTGGAAGTAATGCCGGTGTTTTTATAAAGAGAAGCACCATTCAGGGATTGAATAATGAGGGCATGGTTTCCTGCTGCAGGTACGGGCAGATTCAGGTAGAAGGCGGCGCCGGCATCTGTTGTGCTGTTTCCTGTGGCATATACGTCGATGGTAGCAGTTGCACCGGGAATATAGTTGTAGCTACCGGTGGCGGCATTCGAACTAACAATATCAGCAACGGTAAACGTAACCTTTCCGGCTTTGCCCACGAAAAGCCTCACATTTTCAATAGTTAAAGGCACCGAATTGGTGAATTTTATAAAGCTGTTAATAGCAGTATAATAACCGCCTGTAGGAAATGCCGTTTTGTTTGCAGGCCCAACCTTTACACCTACCGCATTCGTTGACAAATAGTATGTTTTATCAGCCGTTATTACAGTAGAAGATGTGTTGTTTCCTGCCGCTATGGGTGTAGTGGATGTTGCGCTGCTATACCAGACCGGCATACCTGAAGTGGATGTTGCATTCAAAAATACCTGTCCGGTTCCGCTTCCGCAGATTGCTGCCGTTCCGGTAGGGGCGGTACTTCCACTATTAATGCTGACAACTGATGTGGTAGCATTATTGTTAACATTTTGATCGCCGGTCAGGCTGGCGGTGCCGGTTATAGTATAGGTGTTTGATGCCAGGGAATTAAAAGGGGTTTGAAAAGTATAAACAACATCCGAGTTCCCATGAATCGTATCAGCACATACAACATTTATCGTGGATACCGACGTTGTACCGTTTTTAATATCCAGGGTAACAGGCACGTTCACCTTATCACTGGCCCCGAAATTTTTAATTCGTACACTCACATACTGAGCGCCGTTGGCGCATGAACCGGTCAATGGAGATACTATTTCCGTCACCCCTAAATCATTCGATGGAGTAACAATTTTAACCCGGTAATCCTGCGTTTCCCCATTTACATAACTGCCGCAGGCGTTTACGTCTGAAGCAGTGGCCGTTTGCTGAACAACAATTCTCATCAGGGTATAATTGCCCGCTATGAAAGTTCCCGGGCTAATAAAACTTCCGGTAAATACGCCTGTACCGCTAATTGCGGCACTTTGCGCAACGGTTTCACCGGCATCATTGAAATCGCCATCATTATTGTAGTCTATAAATACTTTTACGATCTTATTTGTAGAGCTGGCATCGCAGCTGCTAACATTCACTGTTACGGGAACGGTTTGACCGGGTTCTATCGAAATAGTGGAACCGGTATTGTTGGTATAAGTGGTGCAACCGGTGGCATTGGTGAGCGAAAAGCTTCCAACGGTTACTTTGTCTATCCGGGCACCGGCATTGCTGGTGGGTGCCGAAGCGCAATAGGGTAAACCACCGGCTCCACTGATTATAAGAGAATATGCCTGCTGTCCCCTGCTCAAAGTATTTTTATGGGTAACGGTGATGTTGTAGGTTTCACCGGGAACAGCATCCTCAATCATTATCTTTTCAACATTATCCAGTACGTTATCTCCGGCTTTAGCAAGAGCTGAAGGATTGGAGGGGGTAAGTACATAAGGCATGTAAGTGGTGCTGGCAGTCCCGCGCTTAACCCTTAGGTCAAGGTCATTCACCAGTTTTTTTGTGGTATTGTTTAAAAGGTTTGTAGTCTCTACATTGCCTTTGGGATCTGTCCAGCAAATAGTAACTACCAGCGGACCTTTTCCAGATGCAACAACCTGTAAAGTAAAAGCAGCTCCGTTGGTAAG
>CAXSIE010000095.1:2420-5623 GCA_964237295.1 uncultured Flavihumibacter sp.
TGAAGGCGCCGCCATTAAGTTTGGAATAATACTCCTGCAGTAAAAACAAAGATCCTGCAGCTGCAGGTGAAGACATGGAAGTTCCGTTATAACTGGCATAATCGGTATTACCAGTGCTGATGCTTGAAAGAACTCCTACACCGTCGGCTACAACATCAGGTTTTATGCGGCCATCATCGGTTGGCCCCCAACTACTGAAACCAGAAAGTTGTGCATCGGAAGAAACGGAATATCCGCCCGGAATAGGATTGATGGCTCCTACTGTCAAAATATTCTTTGCATTACCATGGTCGGGAATGTTATCATATCCATCGTTACTGCTGATACCTGCTGGTCTGTTGCCGGCATTTACCCAGGTATTATTTGCATCCATTCTCCAGTAGGGCTGTCCTACTGCCGGCCCGTTTTCACTGCGGTCGTTTCCAGCAGATTTTACAATCAGATAATTGGGGGCATTGTAAGCAATTGAATCCCACATTTGCGCTTCGGTAGAATAGAAACCGAATTTATAGTCTTCAGTAGCATTTACCTGTCCATAAAAATCCCACCTGCTTTCTGTATCGTTGTAATGCCATCCGGCAAGAAAGCCATAAGAATGATTGGAAACTAACAGGTTAGCAGCTTCTGTCAGCATCTCAGACATGTCATTATAAAAATCATACGCGATCAGTTGCTGTGCGCCGAAAGACATGCCTCTTGCCAGAGGATTTACACCGCTGGCAATCAAGGTTCCTGCAACATGCGTTGCATGATCATTGAGGGTGGGCGAATTATCTTTTTGATTTATCCTGTTTACCAGTTCCACATGGGTGTTCAGGATTTTACCTCCGTCCCAGATTCCTAACTTCCCTTTTACATTTGCAGAAGATCCGTTTAAGGCAAGACCCGTACTTCCACCCGGCCAAAGCAGGTTGGTCTTTATTGAAGCCGCTGAAATAATATTATTTTCTGTGGAAACATAGAGCGGGTATCCAAGCGGATCAACGCCGCTTAACCTGATAACCTGGCCGTTCTGGCCGGTTGTCATCATTTTCCATCCCTTTTCTTTGGAAAGCTGTAATAGTTTTTTAAAAGTAATGTTTTCTTCAGCTGCTTTTTCAATAGAAGCTTGTTTCAAAAGCCGGACTTCGGTATGTACCTGTGCGGTAACATGATCAATATTGAACAACACGATGCCCAAAACATAAGGTACAAATCCGGACAGTTTCATATAATAAATTTAACAATCTTAAAATTACACATTTAAACGTATGAGCACCGATTTTATGATATTGTTATGCACTCAATTATACCTATCCAAATGAAAAAGAAAATCTTCCATGCTTTGCTGCTAGCATTAATTCTGGAAAGCCTTACCGCATTTAAGCCAATGTGGATAAAAAGACAGGGTATTGAAGGATACCTGTATAAAGTATCGGGCAACCAGATGCCATCACCCGATACAAAACCTGCCGCACCCCGGGGGATAAAAGGAACCCTGTATATTTATAGTCTTACCAATGTTAACCAGGCAGTAAAAAAAACGGGATCATCTTTTTATTCCTCCGTATCAACCCGGCTGGTTAAAAAGGTTCAAACGAACAGCAAAGGGTATTTTAATGTTTCAGTAGCTCCCGGTAAATACTCTCTCTTTATTAAAAAAGATACGGTTTTATATGCCAACCGGTTTGATAGTGAAAACAATATTGCACCGGTGGAGGTAAAACCGGGTAAGATGACCAGGGTTGAAATGAGAATGGATTATAATGCGGTGTATTGAGAAAACTTTCAGCCGTCAGGATATTTTTTCTGATTATAGAAAACACTTACAAAGCTGATAGCCTAAAGCTGACGGCTGATAACCAAAATTAACTACATTTGCATCCCATAATATGAACCTGGATCTGTTGCGTGATAAACTTGTTGAATCCCCCCGCCTTTTCCAACTGGCGGACAAGCTTTCTTTTGCCCAGCCTCAAAAAATTTACCTTAAAAATTTGCAGGGTAGTTCTTCACAGTTTATCATCAGCGCTGTTTTTGCCCATCCTGCCTGCTCGGAATTGAACCATCTTATTATACTGAATGATGCGGAAGAAGCCGCCTACTTTCATAATACGCTGGAGAACCTCACCAATGCGCTTGATCTTTTTTACTTCCCTTTTTCATTTAAAAACCGCAAAAATTTTCATTTGCTTAATAGCAGCCATGTAATGCTGCGTACAGAAACTTTAATGAAGGTGAGTGCAGGTGGAAATAAAAAAATGATCGTTACTTACCCGGAAGCACTTTCAGAAAAAGTAGTGCTGCAAAAAACACTTTCCGAAACAATCATTCAGATCAGGACCGGTGATACTTTGGATGTAGACGGACTGATGGAAAAACTGATCCTTTATAATTTTGAAAGAGCCGATTTTGTATACCAGCCCGGACAATTTGCCTTAAGAGGTGGCATCCTCGACATCTATTCTTTCGGAAATGAAAAACCTTACCGCGTAGAATTGTTTGGAAACGAAGTGGATTCCATAAGGATTTTTAATCCTGAAACACAGTTAAGCGAACGCAAAATACTGCAGGTAACAATTATTCCTAACGTGGAAACGCAGTTTGATAAAGAAGGCAAAGTTTCACTGCTGGAATTTTTACCGGCTAATACAGTTATCTGGATACAGGATTGGGAAGGACTGAAAGAAAAATTGCGCGTGCAGGAAACAGACCTTCAGTTGTACCTGAATCAGGCACTAAGCAATACCCATACAAAAGCCGATATTGAAGAAGACAAATATGAAAAGATCAATGTTAATGAAAATGATTTTGTAAGAAGTGAGGTTATTGAAGAGCAGGTTCGGCAACGCCATATTATTGAGTTTGGTTTTGAATCCTCTTTTACAGATATTAAAGAGCCGATTAACGTTTCTGATAACAACTCGGTAATGGAATTTCATACCAGGGAGCAGCCTGCATTCAACAGGCAATTCGACCTGTTGATCAAAGATTTGAAAGCCTGGGAATCTAAAAAGTACAGTCTTTTTTTGTTTGCTGATAATCCCAAGCAGTTAGAAAGATTGCATACCATTTTTACGGATCTTAAAGTAGAAATTCCGTTCACACCAATTCCTGCTTCCATTCATGAAGGATTTATTGACGATGACCTTAAAGTGATCTGTTACACCGATCACCAGATATTTCAACGCTACCATAAGTATAAAGTGAAGCAGGCTTTTAGT
>CAXSIE010000095.1:5633-13570 GCA_964237295.1 uncultured Flavihumibacter sp.
AAAAAATTAATTAAACGATGTATATCTTTCCCCAATAAAAATAAAGCCATTACACTTCGTACCCTGCGCGACTTACAGCCGGGAGACTATGTCACTCATATTGATCATGGATTAGGAGTGTACAGCGGCTTGCAAAAGATTGAAGTAAACGGACGTTTACAGGAAGCCGTTAGAATAATATATAGAGACAATGATATTCTATATGTGAATATTAACTCACTTCATAAAATTTCAAAGTATACCGGCAAGGAAGGAAGTGTTCCGAAGATTAATAAAATCGGCAGTGATGTATGGAATAAACTGAAGGAAAAAACAAAAACAAAGGTTAAGGAAATTGCGTTTGATCTTATTAAATTGTATGCTCAGCGTAAGGCGCAGCATGGGTTTGCACATGCACCTGATAATTACATGCAGACGGAACTGGAAGCATCTTTTATTTATGAAGACACTCCCGATCAAAGCAAAGCTACAGCGGATGTAAAAAAAGATATGGAGTCTGCCTCACCAATGGACAGGCTGGTATGCGGTGATGTGGGATTTGGTAAAACAGAAGTTGCTATCCGCGCAGCTTTTAAAAGTTGTTGCGATGGAAAACAGGCTGCCGTGCTGGTGCCTACAACCATCCTTGCATTTCAGCATTATAAAACTTTCAGTGAACGGCTTAAAGACTTTCCGGTAACCGTAGATTATGTAAACCGGTTTAAATCAGCTAAAGAAAAGAAGGAAACATTAAAAAAACTGGAAGAGGGTAAGATTGATATTATAATAGGAACGCATTCTTTACTAGGCAAAGAAGTTAAGTTTAAGAACTTAGGGCTGATGGTTATTGATGAGGAACAGAAGTTTGGAGTGGCCGCTAAAGAGAAATTAAAAACGATCCGTACAAATGTTGACTGTCTTACATTAACGGCAACGCCTATACCAAGAACGCTGCAGTTCTCTTTAATGGGCGCCAGGGATCTAAGCATTATCAATACGCCGCCACCTAACAGGCAGCCCATTCAGACGGAGGTTCAGGTCTTCAACCAGGATACGATCCGGGATGCTGTTTATTACGAAATAGAACGGGGCGGACAGGTGTTTTTTATTCATAACCGGGTGTCGGGATTAGCAGAGATGGCAGCGTTGATTCAGGCATTATGTCCGGATATAAGCATTGGTTATGCTCATGGCCAGCTTGAGGGTCATGAACTGGAAGAACGGATTCTTGATTTTATTGATAGAAAATATGATGTGCTGGTTTGTACTAACATAGTAGAAAGCGGGGTGGATATCCCTAACGTAAATACCATTATTGTTAACAACGCGCACCAGTTTGGATTAAGCGATCTTCACCAGCTAAGAGGCCGTGTGGGCAGAAGCAATAAAAAAGCATTTTGTTATTTACTGGGCCCTCCGTTAAGTACATTGCCCAATGACTCCCGTAAAAGGTTACAAACCCTGGAACAGCATAGTGATTTAGGCAGCGGTTTCCAGATTGCAATGAGAGACCTGGATATCCGTGGCGCCGGAAACATGCTGGGGGGTGAACAAAGTGGATTTATGGCTGAAATTGGATTTGAGATGTACCAGAAAATACTGGATGAAGCCATTAAAGAATTAAAACGTACCGAATTCCGCAACCTTTTTAAAGAAGAAATAGATCGCCAGGAAGATTTTGTTCACGATTGCACCATTGATACAGACCTTGAAATTTTAATTCCTGACAAGTATGTTGAAAGTATTACAGAGCGATTGTCTCTTTATACAAGACTTGATAATTGTGACACTGAAGAGGAATTACAGCGTTTTCATAAGGAAATGATTGATAGGTTCGGACCTGTTCCGCCTCAGGTAGAAGATTTATTTACAACTGTTCGTTGCCGTAAGGTTGCCGTAGCGCTTGGTTTTGAAAAAATGGTACTTAAAGATGATACGCTTCGCTGCTATTTTATCAATAAACCGGATTCACCCTATTTTGAATCAGAAATCTTTCATTCTTTATTAAGATATATTCAGACACAGACTAACAAAGCAAAATTAAAACAGGCAGGCAAAAATTTTTTATTAATAGTCAGTGAAATAGAAAGTATGGAATACCTCCTCAGGTTTTTGCAGCAGATTCATAGCAGCCTTGCAGCTAAGCCGGTAGGGCAGTTATAGAGGCTAGCTTTATGTGAGTTTTCTATAATCATAGAAATACAAGAGAGAAGGAATACGTTACAAAGAGAACGGTCTCTGTGTAACTTATTCCTTCTCTCTTGTATTTCCTCTGCGGTTAAAAAACTATCGAACGGCTAATAAGGTTATACGAAATAGTATTATATTCATGTTAAACTATATAATATGGAACAGCAAAAACTGCCTAATAATTTTACGGATTCTCAAACTACTTATACTCCCACCAGCGATGAAAGGACTCTCGCAATTCTTGCGCACGCACTTACATTTGTTGCACAATTTCTTGCTCCTTTAATTATTTATCTTGTTAAAAAAGACGACTCTAAATTTGTTGCAGCGCAGGCAAAGGAATCTTTAAATTTCCAGATAACCGTTTTTCTCGCCTGTATTATCTTGATTATTACGGTAATAGGAATTTTCTTTATCTGGATAATTGGTGTTGCTGCCGCTATTTTAGTAATTGTTGCATCCATTAAGGCAAGTGAAGGGAAAGTATATCGCTATCCATTAACCATAAGGTTTATAAAATAATAATTACAACATTAAAGCTGTTAAAAAGTGGAATGAGGATTCCTGCACTTATAAATTTTTCTCCATAATATAATGCGGAATGGCAAGTTCCGCAAATTCATCACCGCATACGTTATAGCCAAGTCTTTCATAAAATCCGAGTGCAGTTTTCCGGGCATGCATGGTAAGTTTTTTGTAGCCGCGATCACGTGCAATGTTCTCGGCAAATATCATTAAGGCCCTGCCAATACCTTTACCCTGCAATTTATTTATTACAGCCATCTGACGTAAGCGGCAATGTTTTTCTGCTTCCTGCACCAGCATGCAACATCCAAGCATTTTTTCTTCTTCGAAAGCACCAATAAGTATTTCATTTTTTTCAATTGCCAACTCATCATCAGAAAATGTAAGCCCGAGAGGCTTACGTAAAATTTCAATACGCAAATTCACCATTTGCTGGTATTCTTTGCTACCATGATCAATTATTTTTAATGCCATGCAGGTGGATTTTGGAATTTATAGAAATCTAATTTACAAAATATCGCAAACACTTTGAATAAATAGTTCACTGTTTGAAGTGAATTGCCTGTCTTCCCTGATTTTATAAAATGCGGTGTTGTTATTTTCATAATTTATAACGGAAAAGAGTTGGCTGATTTTCATTTTTTGCGCCTCAACATGTATTAAAAAGAAAAAACCTGTTCCTGATTGCTTTTAAGTCAAAAATTATATTTTTGCAGCCGTAACTAAACTTTACAAAAATGTCAGACATAGCAACAAGAGTTAAAAAGATCATTGTTGATAAGTTAGGAGTGGATGAAGCTGAAGTAACCAGCGAAGCGTCATTTACAAACGATTTAGGTGCCGACTCTCTGGACACCGTAGAATTAATTATGGAATTTGAAAAAGAATTCAACATTTCTATTCCCGACGAGCAAGCTGAAACCATTACTACTGTTGGTCAGGCAGTAGCTTATTTAGAAGAGCATGCTAAGTAAACGGGAATTCCGTATATAAGCAATATCTTTCAATCCGCCTTTCGAAAGCCCACTAGCTCAGAAGGCGGATTTATCACATTATAATTTCCTGGTAGCCATATGGAACTGAAACGAGTTGTAGTAACCGGCATGGGTGCCCTAACACCAGTTGGGAATAATATAAACGATTACTGGAATGGTTTAATCAATGGAGTTTCAGGTGCTGACTTTATTAAAGGATTTGATGCAGGTAAATTTAAAACCAGGTTTGCCTGCGAATTGAAAGATTTCGAGCCGACAAATTTCATGGATCGTAAGGAGGCCCGCAAAATAGACCGATATACTCAAACGGCTTTGGTAGCCAGTGACGAGGCCGTTAAAGATGCCGGTATCAACAGCGATAATATTAATCCGGAAAGAGTAGGAGTGATCTTTGCAAGTGGTATAGGCGGATTGATTACATTTCAGGAAGAAGTAATAAATTTTGCAAAGGGTGACGGTACTCCCCGTTTTAATCCCTTTTTATACAATACGCCTTGGAAAATCTGATATTGTGCTGAGCGGTGGCAGCGAAAGTGTTATCAGGGAGGCAGGAGTGGGTGGTTTTAATGCTATGAAAGCATTAAGTGAGCGAAATGATGACCCTAAAACTGCCAGCCGGCCATATGATAAAGACCGGGATGGGTTTGTAATAGGAGAAGGCGCCGGGGTAATCATATTAGAAGAACTGGAACATGCCCTTGCAAGAGGTGCCAAAATTTATTGTGAAATTGCCGGCGGCGGGGCAACAGCCGATGCTTATCATATCACTGCACCTCATCCTGAAGGGCTAGGAGCCAGGAATGTAATGATAGCAGCACTGGCAGATGCCGGGATGAAACCCGAAGACATCGATTACATTAATACACATGGCACCTCAACCCCACTGGGTGACGGCGCAGAAGTAAAAGCTATTTCATTGGTGTTTGGCGAACATGCGTATAAGCTTAATATCAGTTCTACCAAATCTATGACAGGGCACTGCCTGGGTGCTGCCGGCGTTATTGAGGCCATAGCCTGCATTATGAGTATTCAAACCGGTATTATTCCGCCTACAATTAATCATTTTACAGATGATCCTGAACTGGACTCCCAATTAAATTTTACTTTCAATAAAGCACAGCAACGGCCTGTACGCGCAGCTTTAAGTAATACTTTTGGATTTGGTGGACATAACGCTGCCGTAATTGTAAAAAAATACGAATCTTAATTGTTGACCACCTTCTTCGTGCTTAGTTTTGTTTCTTGATTCCGGAATTTAATTTTACGCAAAAAATACGTAGCTTTCATTGTGGGTTTGTTAGATAAATTTTTTAGAGGCTCTGCAAAAGTTCCTTCTTATAAGAAACAACTGCGTAATGTACTGGGTTTTACACCTAATTCTATTTCATTATACAAAACAGCTTTAACGCACCGGTCAGTAAAAGATGCCGCTGCAGATAATAATGAAAGGCTCGAATACCTGGGTGATGCCATATTAAGTGCTATTGTAGCCGATTTCCTTTTTAAAAAATATCCTTACAAAGAAGAAGGTTTTTTAACCGAGATGCGTAGTAAAATGGTGAACCGCACTACTTTGAATGATATCGCTATTAAAATGGGAATGAGGAAGATCTGCAATTTCAATAAGTTTGACAACTCATTAAAGATGAGCCAGATTTTTGGAAACACCCTTGAAGCTGTTGTAGGAGCCATCTACCTTGATAAAGGGTTTATCAAAACCAGAAAATGGGTATTGGAAAGAATTATCCTGCCCTATCTTTTTATGGATGACCTGGAGAACCTGGAGATCAATCATAAAAATAAATTATATGGCTGGGCGAATAAAAAAGGAAAAACCCTTGAATTTGAAACGCTGGAAGAAAAAATAGAAAATGGACGGAGACTTTTTACAGTGGGCGCTGTAGTGAACGGCCAATTGATTGCCCAGGGCAGGGCATACAATAAAAAAGATGCAAGCCAGATAGCTGCGCAAATAGCGGTAGATAAATTAGGTTTGGGCAAGGAAGCGGATATCACTACCGATCCGGGCATAAGTTCAACCTGATTCTTTATTACAAGCTTGTAAGACAATAAAGTTGCTCATTTTGAATTAATATTCCTTATTTGGGAACAATTATAAAACTAAAACAGCCAGGGTTATATGGCGTTGATAATTTGTCTTAGATTAATTTTTGCTGCTAAGTGATTGATAATAAATTATTTGTTTACCCTGTTAGCTTAATTTATAGATTAAAGTTGATGCAGGGCTAATCTTTCTTAAAACAGGTACCTGAATTGTCTATAGTAAAGTGTAGTCTTCATAGGATAAAAATTAAGCCCACTGGTAAGCCGGAGGGCTTTTTTAATTTTGCAGGTTTCTGTCTGTTTATTAATAAAATTTTATTACAGTGTTACTTTGGAGCTTTTATCTCCTGACATAATTCAACCAATACTCCATTGGTAGTTTTAGGATGAAGGAAGCATACCAGTTTGTTATCAGCTCCCCGACGGGGCTCAGGGTTTAATAAAATAAATCCTTCCGATTTCATTCTTGTCATTTCTTCATATATGTCCACCACTTCAAAAGCAATATGATGAATGCCTTCTCCTTTTTTATCAATAAAACGGGCGATTACCCCTTCTGCATTTGTTCCTTCCAGCAGTTCAATCTTGGTTTCACCTTGTTTAAAGAAAGCCGTATTTACCTGCTCGCTTTCAACCTGTTCCCTTTTATAACATTCGGTATTTAACAATTTTTCAAACAATGGAACAGAGGCGGCAAAGCTGTTGACAGCGATTCCAATATGTTCTACTTTGAGCATATATTTTATTTTTCTGTAAAGATAAGAGAGAACAAAAGCAATTGATGATCCTATCACATCGGTTCAAAGCCGATGGTGTTAGGCTACGTTTCAACCATTTCAATTAATTTCGTGTTATAGATCAAACAAAATGATGATGTTAAAACTTCCTGTCTACCTGGATAATAGTGCCACAACGCCTTGTGATCCGAGAGTAGTAGAAGCGATGTTACCATATTTTACTGAAAATTTTGGTAATGCGGCCAGCCGTAACCATTCTTTTGGATGGGTTGCCGAGGAAGCGGTAGACTACGCCCGTGAACAGGTTGCTGACCTGATAGGCGCTGAATCAAAAGAGATTATTTTTACCTCCGGTGCCACAGAAGGAGACAACCTTGCCATTAAGGGAATCTTTGAAATGTACTCCGGGAAAGGGAATCATATCATTACCGCTAATACTGAACACAAAGCTGTGTTGGATACCTGTAAGCATATCGAAAAAACAGGAGGAGCGGTAACTTATCTTAAGGTTGAAAAAGACGGTTTGATTGATCTGAGCGAATTAGAGGCTTCGATAACGCCTGCTACTATTTTGATTTCAATCATGTATGCCAATAATGAAACAGGTACCATTCAGCCTGTTAAGGAAATCAGTGCTATCGCCCGCAAACATGGCGTACTATTTTTTACAGATGCAACCCAGGCCGTTGGAAAAGTTCCGGTTAATGTAAATGAGAACGGTATAGATATAATGGCTTTTTCGGCCCATAAAATGTATGGTCCGAAAGGTGTGGGTGCTTTGTATGTAAGGCGGAAAAATCCCAGGGTTAAAATAACAGCCCAGATAGATGGCGGAGGACATGAAAAAGGTATGAGAAGCGGCACTTTGAATGTTCCTGCAATTGTTGGTTTTGGCAAAGCTTGTCAACTTTGTGCCAGTGAAATGGAAGTAGAAGCTTTGAGATTAAATAAATTAAGGAATAAATTAGAAACCGCATTGTTTCAACTTCCGGAAGTGTATATAAATGGAAATTCAATTTACCGCCTGCCTCATGTATCAAATATCTCTTTTAAATATGTAGAAGGAGAAGGTTTGATGATGGGATTTAATAAGGATATAGCGGTGTCTTCCGGTTCGGCATCCCTGGAACCTTCGTATGTTTTAAAGGCGCTTGGACTGGAAGACGATCTGGCTTATGCTTCGTTTCGCTTTGCACTGGGACGGTTTACAACAGAGGAAGAAATTGATTATGCCATACAAAAAGTTAAGACAGCGGTAACCAAACTTCGCGAAACAAGTATGTTCTGGGAAATGAGTAAAGGTATGAGGTAGCTGACGGCTTAACGCTGTAATCAGGTATGGGATATGAGGTATGGGGTAGAGAAATAACGTGATGTATATAATTAAAACCCCGAAGGGCAATGTCATTAAGTTAAAATTAAACAGGAAGCACCTAGTGAAAAGTAA
>CAXSIE010000096.1:0-12907 GCA_964237295.1 uncultured Flavihumibacter sp.
CTGGTAGATGACAAGGTTTTGTTGAAAGCCGATGGAATGCCTACTTATCACCTTGCTGTGGTAGTGGATGATTACCTGATGAAAATCACTCATGCCTTCCGCGGTGAGGAATGGTTACCCAGCGCGCCGGTTCATATATTATTATGGAAATACTTGGGTTGGGAGGCAGACATGCCGCAATGGGCCCACCTGCCATTGATATTAAAACCAGATGGTCATGGAAAGCTAAGCAAGAGAGATGGAGACAGGTTAGGCTTTCCCGTATTTGCAATGGATTGGAAAGACCCGAAAAGCGGTGAACTTAATACTGGCTTTAGAGAAAAAGGTTTTTTACCGGAAGCCTTTGTGAACATGCTTGTTATGTTGGGATGGAACGATGGCAGCGGACAGGAAGTGTTTACATTGAACGAACTGGTTGAGAAATTTTCTATCGAAAGAGTTCATAAAGGAGGGGCTAAATTTGATTATGAAAAAGCCAAATGGTTCAATCATGAATGGATCAAAAGAACCGGCGATCATCTGCTAACTGATAAATTGATGCTGTTATGGAAAGATAAGAACATCAATGCAGACAGATCCTTCATCACAAAAGTTATAGGGATGGTAAAGGAACGCTGCTTCCTCCTAAACGACTTCTGGGATCAAAGCGCTTTCTTTTTCCAGCCACCTGCTACATATGATATCGCATCGGTTAAAACAAAATGGAATGATGACAAAAATAAATTTTTCCAGGACTTTGATCATGAACTGGTGCAACTAAACAACTTTGATCCACTCACAATTGAAACCTGTTTCAAAGATCTTGCAACCAAAAAAAATATCAAGGCGGGTGAATTACAACTACCGTTTAGAATTATGCTCGTTGGCAGTAAATTCGGGCCACCTGTTTTTGAAATTGCCTCCACTATTGGCAAAGAGCAAACAAGCAATAGAGTACAAAAGGGATTGGCGGCATTAATCTGAACTGTGATTTATATGATTTTATGATGGACTATGAATAAAAATAAAGCCCATCATAAAATTATACAAATCACAGTTCAAACAATCAGGTAATCACCGTTTAGACAAGATTAAATCATTAAATGGCATTCATCAGTAAATACCGTATCCCACTTCTTTTAGCATTCCTGAAATTTATACTACCTTACCTGCTTCAGCATGAGGGTTATGAATTGCACCGGGATGAATATTTGTATTTGGCAGAAGCCAGGCACCTCGCATGGGGATTTATGGAAGTGCCCCCTTTATTATCACTACTTGCCTGGATCACTCACCTGGCTGGAGACGGGTTTTTCTGGGTGAAATTTTGGCCATGCTTATTTGGCGGACTTACAGTGCTGGTTATCTGCGAAATGGTTACAGAAATGGGAGGCCGCGTTTTTGCTCAATGCCTGGCTTCATTTTGTATGATAGCAGGAGTTTATCTACGGATTCATTTCTTATTTCAACCAAACTTTTTAGAAATCTTCTGGTGGAGTTTGCTTGCACTTTTAATCATAAAATATGTCAACACCCATCATTCTTACTACATTATCTTACTGGGTATTGCAATAGGACTGGCATGGCTCAGCAAATATTCAATTATCTTTTTTGTAGCCGGCATGATAGCAGGAGTAGTTCTTACACCTAACCGGAAAATTCTTTTACAGAAACACATTTATTGGGCGGCAGGGCTTGCATTGCTGATTTCCCTGCCTAACATTATCTGGCAGTATAACCATCGCTGGCCTCTTGTTCATCATATGAAAGAACTTCGTGAAACACAACTTCAATTCGTACCTCCATCAGCTTTTTTAAAAGACCAGGTTCTTATGCACCTGCCCTGTTTTTTTCTATGGATGGGAGGATTGATCTGGCTGCTTTTTTTCAAAGCCGGGAAACAATATCGCATCCTGGCGTGGATATACCTTACCGTTATAACCTTACTGATCATTTCATCCGGCAAAAATTATTACTCACTTGGCGCTTACACCATGTTATTTGCTGCCGGTGGTATATGGCTTGAAAACCTTACCACCTTTAGGCTTAAATGGCTGCGTTACGCTTCAGTAATGGTTATGCTGATACTTTTTATTCCTGTTATACCTATACTATTACCTGTATGGAAACCTGATAAACTGGCCGGTTATTATGTAAAATCAGGTATGGATAAGACCGGCACTTTGAAATGGGAAGACCTCAAAAATCATCAGCTGCCACAGGATTTTGCTGACATGCTTGGCTGGAAAGAACTTGCAGGAAAAGTTTCCGCCATGTACGCCCGGTTACCTGATTCTATAAAAACCAAAACGATGCTGCATTGCCGCAATTACGGACAGGCCGGTGCTATCTCCTATTATGGAAAAGGGCTACCACAAGTAAACACCGATAATGCCAGCTTCTTATTCTGGATGCCGGAAACCTATCATGTTAAAAACATTTTGGTGGTCGCAAAACACCTGCCGGATCATGATGATATTGTATTTCAGCAATTTGAAAAATACCGGTTGGTCGATAGCATCAGCAATCCTTTTGCAAGAGAATTTGGAACTAAAATATTTTTGTTTGAAAATGCAAATGATAAAGCAAATGCATTGATTGAGTTAAATATAAGGAAACAGAAGAACGAACTCAGGATATAATATAGCCTTATCATTTACTATTTTTACATCATAATAATAAGGCGATGCATGAAAAATTAAAAAGGCCGCTTAGAGTACTGGTATGTAAAATTGGCCTCGACGGGCACGACAGGGGTGCAAAGATCATCGCTACCGCACTTCGCGATGCAGGAATGGAAGTGATCTATACCGGGCTTAGACAAACACCTGAAATGGTGGTGAATGCTGCATTACAGGAAGATGTAGACGCGATCGGGATCAGCATTTTAAGCGGAGCGCACAATACCATATTTCCAAAAGTAATGCAACTGATGAAAGAAAAAGGAATGGATGATGTGTTACTTACCGGCGGAGGAATTATCCCTGAGGATGATATGAAATTGCTGAATGATAGTGGCGTAGGAAAATTATTTGCACCGGGAACACCCACCTCCGAAATTGCAGGTTATATAAACGACTGGGTTACAGAACACCGGTCATTTTAAATACAAATCAGCTGTAAAATGTATCAAACCATAAGCACCCGGATTGAAAACGCTGTTTTTATTATTACAATCAACCGGCCGGATAAATTAAACGCTCTTAATAATATGGTAATGCAGGAGTTGGGTCTTGCAATTGATGAAATTTATAATAATGCTGAGATAAGGTCGGCAATTATAACGGGTGCGGGCAACAAAGCATTTGTTGCGGGTGCTGACATCAGTGAATTTTTAAATATAGGAGATGATGGCACTGCATTGGCAAAAAAAGGACAGGATGTATTTTTTAGAATAGAGAACGCGCCAAAACCGATCATTGCAGCGGTAAACGGTTTTGCATTAGGCGGAGGATGTGAACTGGCAATGGCCTGTCATTTCAGAATCGCTTCCGAAAATGCAAAATTCGGTCAGCCTGAAGTAAACCTGGGAATAATACCTGGCTATGGTGGCACGCAACGTTTAACACAACTGATCGGCAAAGGTCGCGCCATGGAACTATTAATGTCAGCGATATTAATAACTGCAGATACCGCTCTTCAGTATGGCTTGGTAAACTATGTGGTGCCCCGGGAAGAACTACTGAACAAATCAATTGCCGTTCTTTCACTGATCAATGAGAAACCACCCGTTGCTATTGCAAAATGCATAAAAGCTGCTAATGCCGTCTTTGACCATACCGGTAACGGTTATGAAGTGGAGGCCGGCAGTTTCGGTGACTGCTTTAAAACAGAAGATATGAAAGAAGGCGTCAATGCCTTTTTAGAAAAGAGAAAACCGAATTTCACAGGAAAATAGCTGTCAGTCGTCAATAACAGTACAACTTACTTTACAATTAACCATTAACAATTAACAATTATATTATGGAGTATCGCATTGAAAAAGACACAATGGGTGAAGTGAAAGTTCCAATAGATGCACTTTACGGAGCACAGACACAACGTAGTATTGATAATTTTAAAATTGCACAGGATATAAACAGGATGCCAAAAGAAATCATCCGTGCATTTGCTTATTTGAAAAAAGCTGCTGCTATCACCAATCTTGAAGCCGGCGTATTAACAAAAGAAAAATCCGATTTAATCGGCCAGGTATGCGATGAAATCCTTGAAGGAAAACTGGATGAATATTTTCCATTGGTAGTATGGCAAACCGGAAGCGGCACCCAAAGCAATATGAATGTGAATGAAGTGGTTGCCTATCGCGGACATGTAATAAAAGGAGGCCAGCTTACAGATAAAGACAAATTCCTTCATCCTAATGATGACGTTAACAAGTCGCAGTCATCGAACGATACCTTTCCAACGGCTATGCATATTGCCGCATATAAGATACTTACTGAAGTAACCATACCGGGAATCGAGCGATTGAGAAATACCCTTGCAGAAAAAAGCAGGTTGTTTATGAAAGTTGTAAAGATTGGCAGAACACATTTTATGGATGCAACGCCTATTACGCTGGGTCAGGAGATAAGCGGTTATGTGTCTCAGCTGGATCATGGGCTTAAAGCTATAAAAAATACATTGCCTCATCTGTCTGAACTTGCCCTTGGCGGAACAGCTGTCGGAACCGGGATAAATACCCCTCCGGCATATGCTGAAAATGTTGCAGCCCATATTGCAGCATTAACCGGGCTGCCTTTCATCACTGCTGAAAATAAATTTGAAGCGCTTGCTGCTCATGATGCCATTGTAGAATCTCATGGCGCCCTGAAAACAGTTGCCGTTAGCCTGATGAAAATTGCCAATGATGTACGTATATTATCCTCTGGGCCACGGTCAGGTATAGGTGAAATTTTTATCCCGGATAATGAACCGGGATCATCTATTATGCCGGGCAAGGTAAATCCTACACAATCGGAGGCGCTTACAATGATCGCTGCGCAGGTAATGGGAAATGATGTAGCTATTAATATTGGCGGCGCTACCGGCCATTTTGAATTGAATGTTTTTAAACCGGTAATAATCTATAATTTTCTTCATTCAGCCCGGTTAATAGGTGATGGCTGTATGAGCTTCAATGAAAAATGTGCTGTTGGAATTGAACCGATAGAAGCCAATATCAAAAAGCACCTGGATAATTCTCTGATGCTGGTAACTTCTCTCAACACAAAGATCGGCTATTATAAAGCTGCTGAAATTGCGCAAAAAGCGCATAAAGAAGGAACCACATTAAAAGAGATGGCAGTGAAGTTAGGTTATGTTAGCCCTGAACAATTTGATGAATGGGTGGTGCCTGCACACATGGTGGGTAACATAGATTAATCATAGTTCCTCATCAAATCATTATAATTACGGTCCGGATCAATAGCATGAGTATTTAAACACATATTCTTTCCCTGCGTATAGGTTGTTTACACTAAAATCATCACCGGTCAGTTCAAAACTGATAACATGACTTTTTGTATCATAAGCATAATTTACAAAATTAGATACTGTTGTTGAATCCCTGCCGTTATTATAGTTTTTGAAAACCGTAGTAGCTTTTTTCAACGGATTAACGGAAGTTGGTCCTGCATCTATTGCGGTTTGAAAATAAAATATTTCCGGGGCAACCGCATTGAAATAAATAAAATTCTTAATCGTTTTGGTAGTTTCATATTCATAAGCTATATCAATAAATTTCTGCAACGTTATACCATTGTTTACCATTGCCTCAGCCCTGGTAAGGTTGCCACCTGTATAGGTATAATCCATTTCAAATGATGTAATACCCGGAAACAAATCATATTCCTCTGTTCTTTTAATAAGTTGTCCGGCAGTGTTATAAGAATATTTTACAATGAACCTGTCGCTGGTAGTATCTTCAGGATATTCAAAACCGTGAAACTCTGTTACTTTGCCATCAGTGCCGGTTAAAAAGTACTGTTTGGCATCTACCTGTATTTTTCCGGTAGTATAACTTACTGCGAAAGTGTAATCTATATTTCTGTTTACACTATCAATTAACTGGATAGCTGAAACTTTGTGATCTGCAGTATAGATACTGTTATAACCATATTCTACAACCCGGCTAAAATAATCCGCTTCAATAATTTTTTCAATTTTACAGGTATTGGTTGTAACATCTACTGGTAAGGCTCCCCCGTTTTCCAGGCTGTATTCTTTCTTACAGGAATGTAATACGGATAGCATTATCAGAATAAAGAATAGGATTCTAATTTTTTTCATAATATAAATATGCATAATAGGCGAACTAAATCAAAAGCATATAATCAAGATTATATCTGGCTGATATACACTACGTGTAAAATACCCGGAAATTGTAAGAAAGATCGTATGAGCATCATTAAATAGGGAGCAATAAGAGCTAACACTTAGAAACCTGTATCAGCCCTCAAGACGAAACAAAGAGGTATCTCTTTACCATTACTTACAAGAAATATTGATCTCTTTTAGAGTATTGAGAACGAACGCTGCTAAAAGCCCAACAGATGATAGTCAATTAAGATACCTGTATATGATCGTTCACCTTCGAATTGGTTTCAACAACCGGGTGTTCAGCGGTGGCGGGATGGTGTTTAAAGAAGCGCTTTTGAAAAAGTAAAATGGCAATTACGCCGGTAGAAATAGAAGCATCGGCAATATTAAAAACAGGACTAAAAAATTCAAAATCTTTATCGCTTAAAAACGGAATCCAGGAAGGATAATGAGACTGTATGATAGGAAAATATAACATATCTACCACTTTTCCATGAAGAAAGCCGGCATAGCCTTTTGCCGGAAAAATTTTAGCAACATGTGTAAAAGTGCTTTCTTCAAATATCAACCCGTAAAACATACTGTCGATAAGATTGCCTAATGCACCCGCGAAAATTAAACCGGTGCATATTATAAATCCCCTGTGGTATTTTTTTTGGATGATGCTCCTGATATAGAATACCCCAAAAATTACTGCGAATAACCTGAATAAGGTAAGTGCCATCTTTCCCAGTTCACCGCCGAATTTCCATCCCCAGGCCATGCCTTCATTTTCAACGAAATATATCTGGAACCAATTCCTGTTCCAGCCTAATGGCCTGATGCCTTTATCATAAGAAGTTAACATAGTATGATATTCATCCCAGCTATAGCTTAATGGCATGTGTGTTTTGATCCAGATTTTTAAAACCTGGTCAGTAAGGATGATGATAAGTATTAATAAGAATATATATCTGGCCTTCACAATCTAAAAATTTGAACGCAAATATAACCGTAATGCCTGATCTGGCAATTGATCGTTACCGGAAAACGGTAATTATGTGATTTTTAACAGGTCTTGTGTGTTTTATAAATTATTCAAAATAAATCCTCTTCACCCTTTGTGAAATCCCTGTCATGATCTCGTACGGAATGGTTTCAGCCCATTGGCCTACCATGGAGACGGAAAGGTTTTTCCCAAACACAATTACATCGTCTCCTTCCTGTACCCCGGTAATTCCTGTAATATCTATCATGGTCATATCCATACAAATGCTTCCGATCACAGGAGCAAGTTGCCCGTGCACCAGCATCTTTCCATTTCCATTACCCAACCGGCGGGGATATCCGTCAGCATAACCAAGGCGTACGGTAGCAATAACCGAATTGCGGTATAAAACTCCTTTCCGTCCATAACCTACCGTTTCACCCTGCTTAACATGCTTTATCTGGGCGATAGTGGTTTTTAAACTGGACACCTCTTTTAAATTAAGAAGCCCTGAGCCCCCGCTGTCAATTCCATACAAACCAATGCCCAATCGAACCATATCCAATTGCAGTTCGGGGTGACGGGAAATACCTGCTGAATTATCAATATGCTTTATGAAAGAATAACCGGTAGTCCTTTGTATCTGATTACACGCTGCCAGAAAATTTTTAGCCTGGATTTGAGTATAGGCATCAAGTCCGGGGTCTTCGCTTGCTACCAAATGACTGAAAACACTTTGTACTTTAAAAGAACTCTTTTTCAACGAGTCAATTAAAAGAGGCAATTGTCCTAAGTCGAAACCAAGCCTGTTCATTCCGGTTTCCAGCTCAATATGCACCGGAAATTGAAATATTTCTTTTCTCTTCAGAAATAAATCGAACTGGTTTAAGATGGTAAAAGAATAAAGATCAGGCTCCAGGTGATATTGGGTTAAAGCATCGAAGGTACTTTCTTCCGGATTCATAATCATAACAGGTAAGGTGATCCCTGACTTGCGCAATTCAATTCCTTCATCGGCATATGCTACAGCCAGGTAGTCAATCTTATGAAACTGCAACAGGTTAGCAATTTCATAGCTACCGCTACCGTAAGAAAATGCCTTTACCATTGCCATTAACTTTGTAGTAGGCCTCAACAATTTATGATACTCATTAAGATTATGCAGCATTGCATTCAGATCAATTTCAAGCACCGTTTGATGAATTTTTTGCTCCAGCAAATGGCCGATACGCTCAAATTCAAAGATCCTGGCACCTTTTAGCAGGATCGTTTCGTTACTAAACAACAGCAGCGGAAACTCCTTTAAAAAAGCATCCATATCAGCATAAAAAAATGATTTTAAACCAGGAACTTTTTCAAAAGTCTGGAAGTGTTTTGAAATATGAGGACCAATACCGAAAAGACGGCTAATATTTTTTTGATTCAGAGAATTGGATATCTCAACATATAGATCCCTGTCATTCCTTCCGCTTTGAAGGATATCAGAAAGAATAATGGTTTTCTTAACATGCTGCTGCTGGTGCGTTAAAAAATCCAGCGCAATTTTCCAGGAGCTAAGGTCAGCGCTATAACTGTCGTTGATAATAGAGCAGTTATTAATACCCTTATTTAGTTCCAGGCGCATGGCGACATGCGAAAGCTTTTCAAAATGCTGCCGGATAAATTCCTGGTCTGTTTGCAGGTAAAGCAACGCACACCAGCAGGTAATACTATTTTCTACTGAAGCATCATCGGTAAAAGGGATCCTGATATTAATTTCCTTTTGATTGTAAAGGGCGTTAATGAAAGTATTACTTACATCTTTTATAATGGATAACACGCGGAGTGTTGCTTCTATCTTTGAGCTCCAGGTAAAAAAATTAATTTTAGAAGCTGTAGTGCCATCACGTAATTGCTTTATATAGGAGGCTATGCCTTCATTGATTGCAGGATAATCACTGCAATAAATGAGGGTACCAACATTCTTAAAAAGCTGTAATTTTTCATTCACTTTCTGCCTGATATTCAAAAAACCTTCACTATGTGCTTCACCTATATTGGTGAAAATTCCGATTGTAGGCTGAATGATCTTCTCCAGTTTAAACATTTCATCACTCTCCGAAATACCGGCTTCAAAAATTCCCAGCTGATGCGAATGATTCATCTGCCAAACGCTGAGTGGAACCCCTATCTGCGAGTTGTAACTTTTAGGACTTCTTACAATATTATACTTTTCTTCCAGCAACTGGCTCAGCCATTCCTTCACTATGGTTTTTCCGTTGCTGCCGGTAATGCCAATCACCGGAATGGCAAATTGTTTACGATGATGTGCCACTAATAAATGTAATGCCTGCATCGCATCTTTAACCAAAATAATGGTAGCTTCAGCGTAATCTTCCACTAAAATTTTTTCACTTACTACAAAATTCCGTACTCCTTTTTCATACAATTCTTCAATAAACGGATGACCGTTACGCCTGGGACCTGTTAAAGCAAAAAACAAAGATGTGGAAGGAAATATAAGTTTACGACTGTCAAGAAGTAAGTGTTCTATCGAGGCACCTGACTGTTTTAATAATAGTTCACCTTTAATAATTAAGGCGATATCTTCAATTGTATATTCCACGTAAAATTATCTGGTTAACTAATTATTTCTTTTTATAGTATCAGTATGATGCAGCATTTCCTCTTTACCCGACTTATTTATAGAATAAAGTATGGAGGCTGTAATGCATATAAATATCACGATCAGCGATACGTATACCGGCAATTCAAAATGAACAATTTCAGCAAGCATTTTTAAGCCGATAAATATAAGTACGATTGCAATGCCTTGTTGAAGGTACCTGAATTTATTTACGGCACCCTTCAAAAGAAAGAACAAGGAACGAAGGCCGAGGACCGCAAAAATATTTGAAGTGTATATCACCAGCGGATTTTGCGATATTGCAAAAACGGCAGGAATTGAGTCTAAAGCAAAAATAACATCAGTAGTAGCGAGCATTATAATAACAACAAACATATTGGTATAATACCGTTTACCCTCTTTAACAACAGTAAATTTTCCTTCGGCTTCCTCATTGGTTAATGGAAGAAAACGTTTTAAAAACTTATATATTTTATTTTCTCCAAGGTTTTGTTCCTCATCCCCTTTTGCAGAAAACATTCTTAATCCGGTAATAAGAATGATGGCGCCAAAAACATATAATAACCAATGAAACCTCTCAATTAATTCAATACCTACTGCAATGAAAAGTATTCTTAAACCGATTGCCATAAGAATGCCTATCAGCAGGGCCCTTGCATAATATTTTTCTTTAACTCCAAAAAAAGAAAAAATCAATATAAACAGAAAGATATTGTCGATGCTCAACGACCATTCCATCAGGTAAGCGCTAAGGTATTCCACAGCCACTACATGTCCGTTCCCATACCACAAAAATCCAAAAAATAATAAAGCAAGTATAACCCAGAGTATCGTTTGTAATAAAGCCTTCTTAATAGAAATGGTAGTAGATTTTTTACTCAACAAGCCAAGATCTAAAATTAATGCTGCTAATAAAACAATTCCAAAAACAATATAAGTTAACCGATCAGATAACATTTATAATGATTAATTTTTAATGATTAATTATTACCTGCGTATTTTCTTTTTCGAACAAACTGGTAAATGACACCGATTACAATTACAAGCAATACCGGCAACACGATATTTATTACCTGCCATTTTGTTTTTCCTTCTTCCAGTTTCTTTTTATCAATCAACCTAAGGGTATAATCCTTGCTCCTTGTTTCTAATATACCTGTATTATCGGTCAGATACTCAATGCAATTAAAGATAAATTCTTTATTGGCATACTGATACCCGGTAAACATATTTTTACCCATCGGAAGCGGACCATCTTTTTGTGACACCGCATTTAAAGCAATGTCACCATCTGAAATTATGATCATTTTATTGTCAATAGTATTCGCAGGTACAAAAGGTTGATGATAATAAGCAAGCGAATCTTTCATAGCAGCAGATATCCGGTTAGTATATACTGATGAGAATTTACCTTCCAATAAAACTGCTATAGGAACGTTGCTCTTAGTAAAAGAATTATAGTCCTCCTTATTTTGAACGGTTTTCCAGGAAACGCGGGCGGGACTTGATAATATTCTGGCGTACGGTGATGTGGTTAATAAATATGTTTTTTTTATTCCGGCAGCTTTAACGGTGTCTATTGAATTGGGGAATTGTGAAACTATATAATCAAGATTTTTTGAGATGGGATGGTTGTTGAAACTTGATAATAACGGAAAATAGTTCCAATCAACCAATTCAATTTGCGGTTTACCACCCATACTTCCAATTACCGATGGCATTTGATCACAATTAATATCTTCAACAAGATCCAGGTTAACCCGTGCTCCATATTTGAAAAGCTGGTCTTCCAGATTCAACCCACGATCAAAAGCTATAAAATCGTTTTGCGCACGTTGCAAGCTATCGTATTCCGCATACAGGTTATCAATCATCCAGATTACTTTGCCGCCATTCATTATATACTGATCTATTTTCAGCTTTTGCTGGTCTGTAAAAGGTACAGTAGGTTTTACAATCAGTATGGCATTGAAAAAAGGAGGGATGGCTGCCACATTATCCAAAGGCAATATCTTGAAATTATAATTGGTTTTTAATGTATTGATCAGGTCATATACATTATAAGAAGCCGATTCACCATTGCCTGATAAGTATCCTATAAGCGGTAAATTATCCTGTATGATTTTATTAATGGAACTTGACAGTTTATATTCCAGCAAAGCCTCTGCATTGTTTAATGAGTTAATGCCGTTCACGGAACTTTGTCCCTGCAAAAAATCCACTGCTATCTGTCTGTTCTTGTATGCAATTAATGCACCGGGATAAATAAATCTTTCTTCCTGTGCTTCTCCCTGTTGGGTTTGAGCTTTAACGTTCATTGGAGCCAGACCCAACCGGTTCAGGGAATCTAGAAAAATTTGTTTTAGTGTATCGTTCAGTCCCTCGCCCGGTTTTTCGAACTTGTATTGAATGTTGTTTCTTCCGTATTCTTTAAATTCCCTGAGCATGTCCGATGCGCTGTTGGCCAGTTTTTTAAAGCCGGCCGGCATATTACCGGTAAGGAAAAAGGTTATATTCACCGGTTCATCAAGCCCGCGAAGTAATTTCCGGGTGGATTGAGACAGGGTATACCTTTTTTCAAGGGTAAGATCTATACGGGAGTGAAAAATTGATGTCAGAAAATTGATGCCGGTAAGCAACAGCAGCAACCATATCCAACCATTTTTAGATGTAAATATTTTTTTCATCAGGAAATTGACCTTTAACGACGAACCAGATTACGATGCGTAAAATAAATCACATCCCTGCTATCTATCACTCCCCTGCTGACACTCCGGTAATGAAAATCAATACCCAGCATTTCTATGTAATAATCCGCTCCCGCAATAAATACAGGAATTTTGCTTATAGCTTCAAATCCGATATATAATAATATGCAGGCTGCTGCACATATGATGAATGCCATCACCTGATTATTGGTGAAACTGCTGCAAAAAATGCCGATAGCTGTGAACACGGCTGCCAGAAAAAGCAACCCGAGATAAGATCCTATCGTGGCGCCTGTATCAATTTCTCCGCTTACAGATAAAGATCTT
>CAXSIE010000096.1:12917-13266 GCA_964237295.1 uncultured Flavihumibacter sp.
GGCATAGAGAACAGTTGGTATAAGGGCTATTACAACCACCATAAGGCTTCCTAAAAATTTACCATTAACAATTTCCCAGCGGCTTAAGGGTCTGGTTTGTAAAATTTCGTAAGTGCCGGCCCGGAACTCATCAGAAAAACTGCGCATGGTAATAGCCGGAATAAGTATCAATAAAATCCATGGTGAAAGACTAAAAAATTTGTCCATTGTAGCATATCCGAAATCGAAAATGCTTGAATCCGGTAACACAAATAACATTAATCCGTTGATCAGTAAAAATAACAGGATAGTAAGTAATCCGGTTAAGTTGCTGAAAAACTGCCGGAACTCCTTTTTACAAATTGACCAC
>CAXSIE010000096.1:13293-13551 GCA_964237295.1 uncultured Flavihumibacter sp.
TCAAAAATAAGCGATATAAAGGAGAGAAAATGAAGTTTTGCACTTTCATAACTGGAAGCGGTTACTGATATTAATAAAAATAATCCTAAACACGGTGCAGCATAATGAAACAAGCAGTTGTCTGTATATAAGGAACTAAAATGCTGAAATTACATTTCCATGATAGTCCTGATTTCCTGACAAAATTTGAAACCTTTCCTTTCCGAAGAAAATACGGTTAGGCTACAATTAAATAACCGAAACCAACTGCATGAAGAT
>CAXSIE010000097.1:0-6897 GCA_964237295.1 uncultured Flavihumibacter sp.
TTGCTGTGTGACTTCGGTGTTATCCCGGCGTTTCTTCGCAGTAAACAATCTACGGCTGAAAGCCGATAAGTCAGATTGAGATCAACATAATACTATTATTGTTAATAAAAAGTAATCAATATTACTCAGAGATAGAAGCAGAAAAGAAATAACTGTTTGCAGGGGTGTGTTATATTATAGGAGCATTCTGAAAAATTAGACACCTGCCGCCATAATTAACGAAGAGACACAGTGAAGTTATGTAAAAGATATCAGATCAATTACCTCCTGCTTACTGCAATAAAATATGTTTATTGATTATCTAATTGACTAATATTAACTTGTCGGGTTATTATTAATTTCTTCACATACCGTATTTACTACTGGCAGAAGTGCATCGTTTGCATTTTACTTGTATTTCTTGTGCCTCGTATTGTGGTAACGGCTCAAAAGACCGACTATTTATTTAAACACATTACTACTGCAAACGGGCTGGTCAATAACCAGGTGTCGGTAGTGGTACAGGATAGCAGAGGCTTTGTATGGATCGGCACCCAAACCGGTTTACAGCGGTACGATGGCAAGCGGTTTACTACTTATCTGGCCGATGTACATAATCCGGATGCGCTGCAAAGCGATTGGATACAAACCATCTTTGAAGACAGCCAAAGGCGGCTGTGGATCGGCACAACCGTAGCAGGAGTAAGTCTTTTAAACAGAAACACGGAGAAGTTTTACAATTTCAACCTGCATTTGGGCGGCGGTGCCAAAAAGATCAGTGGAATATGGCAATTTCTGGAAGACAGGGAAGGTGCTATCTGGCTTTGTGCTTTTGATGGTATTTATAAATTCAATGAAAGCAATCAGCAGTTCGGGCCTGTTAATGAGCTGCTGAAAATAAAAAGCAATGTAGCCGCAAGTTCTATTGCAATAGATAGCGCAGGCAATCTTTGGTTTAGCACCACAGCCGGCATAAAAATGCTGGAAAACGATACAAAAGTTATATTTGACCATGACAACAATCCCCGGCACCTCGCTGTATTTGAGCTCAACAATGCGGTGAGTTCGATTGCTTTCGATAAAAAAAATAATATATGGATAAGCACAGGCTATGATCATATTTTATACCGGTATTCAAAGACGGTTGATAAACTAAAACCATATTCTTTCATCAGGCCTTATAAAGATGGAAAGACCGGTGACGCGCAGCCAAGAGAATTTATTGGCGGCCTTTTCATTTGCAGTAATGGTGCACTGCTCATCCCTTTGCTTTCCAGGGGTATTGCCGAGTACAATTATGCAGCAGATAGTTTTCATATAATTAATGCAGCCAACAATGACCCCCACGGTCTGCATGCAGAGATGACAACATTTGGTTCCATATTTCTTCAGGAGGATAGAGAAAAGAATATCTGGATAGCAACCGATGCCGGAATAAATACTTTCAATCTTGAAAAACCCCGTTTTATTACGTACGGACTTCCGTTAAAAAATGATGCCGGATTGCAACGTTCGGGTGAAGTGTCAAACTTTTTACAGACAAGTGAGGGGGATGTGTATATAAGTTACTATACAGCGAATGGAGGCATCAAACAGTTTGATAAAAACCTGAATTTTAAAAAGCACTATTTATGGAAAGGAAAAATTAATTACGATGCTGATGAAAACCAGTTATGGGGCTTATTTCAGGATAATAACGGTACCATCTGGGCACCCAACCAGGTAGGAAATATTTTGCAGCTCAATGTTGTAACAGAACAGGTAACCATATTAAAAGACAGTGCGCTGCATGGTGCCGTTAACCAGATTAAACAGGATGCCGATAATAACATATGGCTGGCACATGACCGCAAAGGCCTATTGAAAATAGATGCCCATACAAAAGAAGTAACCCGGTTCGGTAATTTCCTCCACCCTGAAGGAGGTAACAGGCGCAGGGTAAGGTGTTTACTATTGGATGATGAAAAGATCTGGGTTGGAACCATCCTGAACGGATTGCAACTGTTTGATAAAAAGTCGGGCACTTTTACAGCGTCTTTTATGCTGAATGAAAGTAACAGTCGTTCCATAAGCAATAACAACATCATCGATATTCTTGCTTATAACAAAGACACACTGATTGTGGCAACGCTTGGAGGCATTAATATTTTCGACAAAAGAGAGAAAACATTTACCGCCATCCTCAGTAAAGACGGGCTTCCGAATAACCTCGTGCAAGCGATTATACTGGACGATGATAAAAATCTGTGGGCGGCCTTTGCCGGGGGGCTTAGTAAAATCGACCTGCATACATACAGCATCACAAACTATGATGAAAACGATGGCATTGTTGATAACCGGTTCAACGCTTTTTCCAGGCTGCACGATGGCCGCCTGCTGATTGGCGCTTCAAATAGTTTTTTGGCTTTTGACCCCAAAAAAATAATGGAAGCAGGAGTTCCGCCTGATGTAACCATAACATCTTTTAAGGTGTTTGAAAAGCCGGTTGCGGTGGATTCCTTAATAAATACCGCTGCACCTCTTTTGCTTTCCTACAAGGATAATGATCTGCACATTGAATTTGCGGCTTTGCAATTCCAATCGCCTAAAAACAACAGGTATTATTACCAGCTGGCAGGGATTGATAAGGACTGGCTGACTGCCAACGCCGATCAAAGCATATCTTACAACCAATTGCCCCCTGGCCACTATGTTTTTAATGTTAAATGCGCAAACAGGGCTGGTGTTTTTTCTAAGAACAGCACCAGGCTTTCAATACACATCATTCCGCCGTTTTGGGAACGATGGTGGTTTATAACGCTGATGACCGTAGTACTGGGCTGCAGCCTGTATGCAGTGATAAGATGGCGTGAAAAAAACATCACCGCGCTGGAATCGGGCAAAACAAGGGTACAGCAGCTTACGGCAGAAAAATACAAGGCACAGTTTGAATCGGAGCAGATCAGCAATTTCTTTTCCACCTCACTTTTTGATAAGAATGATGTGGATGATGTGTTGTGGGACGTAGCGAAAAATTTAATCGGCAAACTGGGCTTTGTTGATTGCATGATCTATTTGTGGAATGATGACAGGACCAGGATGGTGCAAAAAGCCGGTTACGGGCTAAAGGGCTCGCTGGAAGAACTGGAGAAAAAACATTTTGATGTGGTGCCTGGGCAAGGCGTGGTAGGCGCGGTGATGCAGTCGGGTGAAGCCATTATTATACCGGATACAACTATAGACGAACGGTACCGCGTGGATGAGCTTGACAGGCTGAGTGAAATTTGCGTGCCTGTTAAATACAATGAACAACTGGTTGGAATAATCGACAGCGAGCACCATGAAAAGAATTTTTTTACCCGGCATCACCTGCAGGCAATGACTACCATTGCAACACTTGTGGCCAGTAAAATAAAATCAATAGAAGCTGATCAGCGGCTGCGTCAGCAGAAAGCGGAACTGGCAGAAATAAATCAGCAACTGGCGGAAGTGCAGCTTGCCGCCCTTCGCAGCCAGATGAATCCGCATTTTATTTTTAATGCCCTGAATTCCATCAAAAAATTTGTGATAGCCAATGAACCGGTAAATGCTGAAAAATACCTGGGTAAATTTTCAAAGCTGATCCGTTCTATTTTAGACAACAGCCGTTCCGGTATGGTAACCCTGGAAAAGGAATTACAGTTGTTGCATCTTTACCTGGAGTTGGAACAACTGCGGTTCGGATCAAAACTCAGTTACAGCATCAGGGTGGATGATAGCTTACAGATAAGTGACGTGGAGATTCCATCTATGATTGTACAGCCCTTCGTGGAAAATGCCATGCTGCACGGTATTATGCACCGGGATGACGGTGGCTGTGTGACTGTATATTTCCGGGATCACAGCAACTGGCTGGAAGTGATCATTGAAGACAATGGGGTGGGAAGAGCAAAATCTGCTGAATTCAAAAGTAACCATGACGAGCCGCATCAATCCATTGGCATACAGGTAGCCACCAAAAGGCTGGAGGCGTTGAAGACGAATGCTGAAACGCCCGCAGGTATAACGATCATTGATCTGGAGACAGAAAGTGGACTGGGTACCGGCACCAGGATAATTGTTGCGATACCGATTTCTTAACATTATAACGTACTACCGTGATACGAACCATTATCATAGAAGATGAACCGATGAGCCGCGAAATGCTTGCGCTGATGTTGCAAAGGCACAAAGAAAACATTGAAATTGTTGATGCCTGCAGCAATCCTGCCGATGGAATAGAAAGCATCGCAAAGCACCAGCCGGATTTGATTTTTCTCGATATTCAAATGCCGAAAATGAACGGCTTTGATATGCTGAAAAAAGTGGGCGATATCAGCTTTGAAGTTATTTTTACTACGGCCTTCGACAGGTATGCCATTGATGCCATTCGTACCAGTGCATTGGATTACCTGATGAAGCCTGTGGATGATGAAGACCTTGCTGCCGCCATAGAGAAATGTAAAGAAAGGATGATGGAGAAAAACACAAAGCAACAATTTGAAAATCTGTTCAGTAACCTGAGTAATAAAAACCCGCTGGATAAAACCCTTGCCTTGGCTGCATCTGATGGCATCAGTTTTATAAAAATGTGCGACATTATAAGGGTAGAGGCAAACGGACGGTATGCAAAGTTCTACCTTGTTAACAAAGAAATTATTGTGGTAAGTAAACCATTGGGAGATTACGAGGAAATATTATCGGCCAACCAGTTTTTCCGCATCCACGATTCTTCCATCATCAACCTGAACTATGTTAAAAAATACATCCGCGGCGATGGCGGTACTGTATTGCTTTCAGATAATACCGAACTTGATGTTGCAAGAAGACGCAAAGAGGAATTTCTAAAGCTGATTCCCAAACTATAAATTTCACCATGCTGCGCTGCCGGTAAAACCGGCAAACCCACCGCATAAAACATAGAGCCGCCCGGCTGATACACAACGCTTTTTTATGTAACTGCACCTGGTAATTTCATTGTTCTATAACGGATAATTTAAACTACCGCTTATGAGAACAGCAATCATTCTATTTGTTATAACCATTTTAAGTATCCAGGGTATGACGCAATCAAAGGTGCAGGGAGAATACATTTTTAACATGCAGGAGATGGCAGCCGGCTTCGATTTTTCGGCAGATGCAAAATTTAAATTCTTTTATAGCTATGGCGCTATAGACCGCACGGCTACTGGAACTTTTACGGTAAAAGGAGGTACGCTGACACTTAAAAGCAGCAAGGAAGCGGGCCATGATTTTACAGTTAAAAGTCAGTCGAATGAAGGGAAGGGCTATACCATAAAAGTAGAAGATGCGGCGAAATATTTCCTGACCAACATTCGCTGTTCGTTTTTTATCGGCAAGGAAAGACATGATGAGTTTACGAATGAAAAAGGTGAGATAAAGGTTGAATTTCCGCATGTTGACAAAATTTGCGTGATGCATATGCTGTTTCCTGATATGGTTACGATTGTAAAAGACGAGCACAATGTAAACAACAGGTTCGTCCTTACCCTCAATCCATCGCTCGCACAGGTAAGCTTCCAGGGCATTGACTTTAAGATAGTTGATAACAAAACCATCAGTTGTATCCCCAATTATCTTATGATGATGGAAGACATCAAGTTTAAAAAGCAATAGAGATAATTCATAATAAGCATGACAGATCAGTGGGTTAAAATCACTTTAGTGCTGGTAATTATTATATACCTGGCAGCTTGGATAATTGGATATGCTGCAGGCAACCTTTTAATGTTGACTTCCTTTTTGAATTTAGCCATGGGCCTGGCTGTTATGGGATATAATATAGTAAGAAAGCTTCAATTTTCGCAGCAAAGCATTGAGGGGAGCGAAGTAATCTTTTTTGCTTTTGAAATCTTGGTAATTGGTTGCGCACTTTATTGTATTGTTACCCGGTCCAATCATCTGTTGCCGAAGGTAATACAGTACTTGTTTTATGGAATGCACTTATCAGCCCTGATACTGTTCCTGATTTTTATGTTAACCTTCAGAATCAATAAGCTGATTTAATACAAAGCATATCAACTAGAACTTTTGAATTACATGATTTCCATATGCCCTTCGAGGAATGCTTATGCCCTTCGAGGAATGCTTATGCCCTCCTGGTTTAATTTACTTTTTAAATGTAGTTATATGGAGGCAGAATGTTTTTTACAAGTATAAAAGATCAACAACTTATTCAGTCAAAATTTAAAACAGAATATGTCAAACATCAAAACGATCATTGAAGACTGGGCGGTAAAGGACCTGGAAGATGGTTCGTCTTTAAGCATCAGCGTAATAGGATGTACCGAGCTGGGAAACGATTCAAAGCCCGGCATCCAGGTTTGCTTTATGGGTAACATCGTTAATTACGAACCTTTGATAACAGAACGGTGGGCTTACCAGGCTGGTAAAGCAGGAGTGTCTGAATATTTGCTTGCAGATCATTCCTGGATGGTGCATGATGACCAGTATGTAAAAAATTACCTGTTGCCGGGTTCACCGCTAAAGGCAAAAGTTGAGGTGAAGACCCGAAGTTCAAAACCCGTTTCTAAAGAGTACATACTGCCTTTTGAAATAGGTTAGAAAATGAGCCGGTAAGAGAAAGAATTATCTTTTATGAAAAAAGACCCGAGCCTGACCTTTTGCATAGCAACAATCTGATTAACATACTTTAAAAATCAAACATGATAAACAACAGCATCTTCATTTTTCTAACAGCACTTATGGGGTCAACAACTTCTTTTGCGCAAACAAATAAACCTTCCGCAGAATACTTACACGTACCGGGACCCATAGTATTTGAAAACAAAGCATATAATTTAAGCTGGACTTCTCATCCGACAGCCAATTTTTATAAACAGGAGTACCTGGTAAAAGGCGACGATGCAAATAAATTTCATACGATGATTATGGTTGATG
>CAXSIE010000097.1:6907-13498 GCA_964237295.1 uncultured Flavihumibacter sp.
AAACCGCAAAAATTGCCGAACTAAAGAAAATGAAGGAAAGCAACCCGCTGGTTAATTATGAACTGATTGACAATTCCAAAAGCGGTGAATACATCATCGACTTCCTGCTTACAGCAAATGCACCTGATGGAGCCATCAGCATTGCTGAACGAAATGTGTACCGGTACAAATCATTTACAGACAAGGCGGGGCATACCGGTGTTATGTTGTTTGGTATCAGCAACAGGGTATACGGATCCGATGTTAATCCATTTTTCACATCCCTGAAATCGAACAGAAAAGATTTAATGACTAAGGTAGCCCAGGCTGGCATTCCTGAAATAACCATTAAGAACTAAACCATTCAGCGGGTATAACTAAAACGCACATATGATGCAACCATTTAGCGCTAAGCAATTATACATAATGAATGGAGGAAACAAACGCTACATCTATTCAGATGGCTTCGGCGATGTGTATGAAGCAACGCCGGAAGAAGAAGCCGCGTGGGCCCGTGAAGTAATTGCCGCAGCCCTGGCCAAAATTGACACCTCAGAAAGCACCATTGAACTAAAAAGTGCGTTGGAAAACCTGCGGTTTCATAAATATGAGGGACTGGACGCATTAATCCTTTCTAAACTGGAGTATACCAGTCCCGCAAGACGTGTGGCTTTTGCAACCGCTTTATGGAATACGGCTCATTATGAGAAGAGCGTAGTAATCATATATCAGCACCTGTTACTGAATAGGCACGAATGGGTAACTGACGTTTTTCCTGAGGTGTATGATTTTAAAAGCAATGCAGCAAAGCTGTTTATACTTATATGTCTGGAAGGCGATGATGATGGACTGTTTATGAAGGCAACCATAACAATGGGTAAGTGGGCAAATTCCGGCTTGCCTGCATTAAGACAAAATAATTTACTGGAAATACTGCAACCGGAAAATAAACATTTGCCAACCTTCAGTACAGCAGTGGAGCAGTTGAAATCCATCCTTCAAATTAATAATAAAGCATAAAATGAGCCTGTTAGACTTTTTAAAGCCAAAACCAAAAACTTTCCAAAAGGTTGTAAACGTTCCTTTGAAAAACCCTGAATGTGATATCAATAAAACGCATATTGTAGTGGCGCTTTTTAAAGTTCCTAAAGCACAGCGGGATAATCAATGGCGCCAGGAATTTTATGAACAGGTCGCCACCGCCAGTTTTGCCTGTGCTGCACCACAAACTTTAACCGGACCTGATGGCTTTACCTATTTTATTTTGCGGACACCTGAACCTGGTGAACCATTTGAATCATTCTGCATCCGGAATATGAAGAATGATTTTTTACTGGAAAGAGGATGGGGTGTTGTGTTTAATCCGGCAGCGGATAAAACGGCAGACTGGGTTTTTACACATGGTGAAATTGTTAACCTGCACCTTAACAATCATTTTATATCGGTGATTGATAACAGGGATACTCAAAATATTGAGTTTACAAAAAACGTAGGCATCATTAAGAAAGAAGAAAAGGTGATGATTGCCCAGCCCTCTGAAACGTTCCTGCCAAAAACAACCAGAGCAGCCCTGAGCAAATTCCTGCAAAGCAAAGGAATAAAAAATCCAAAAGTGATGATGATATGCTCTCAGAGTGATGGAAAAGTAATCCGCAAGCTGGCACTTAATATTTCACCGGAAAACTATCCTGTTGTAACGCAACTGGACTACCTGATGCAACAGGTAGGCTGGTTTTTGCCCAATGATTACCTGCTGGTTCCTTTGTCAGAAAAAAGCAGTTTGGCAAAAGATTTCTATGCTTTGTAAACGGATACTTTACGTGCAGGTTGAAATAACAGGATGTTGATACTTATTTCTTAAAATCTAAATATGCCAATCAGGTTAGCTAAATATAGTTTGACAATGACAGTAAAAATTATCTGGGTACTTATCGGCATCAATACCCTTGCATTGCTTGGTTTTATAAGCGCGTACTTTGTAATGAACAAGGGCAAAAATGTTGACTCTATGGAAAGGGCCTATATTATGATTTTTGCTGGTATTGGTTTATTGGTTATTCTTCTGGCAGCGGTGCCATTGCGTTTCAGCAAGTCTGGCTTTACTGTTGTATTCTCGGGTTTTTTTGCCGCGCTTCCATCAGTGATTGCGCTGGGTTTTGTTTTCTCTGAAAAACCTCCATCTTTAAAAAATAAAGAAACCTTTGCTGTAACTTACTACAAAGACAAGATACAAAGAAGCATTGCCACCGCCATTGAACAAAATGATACCTCTACGCTGAAAGAATTGATCAAGGGACAGGATCTGAATATTCAAGGTATCAGGGTTTGGGATCAGAATGGATTAAATTATCTTCAGTTCGCCATCCGCCTTCGCAGTAACCCCATCAGTTTTCCTTTTGATGAGGAAGCCAATACAGCCGCTATCCGCATCCTGATAGAAAATGGTTCCGCCACTACGCCTGCACTGGTTGAAGCCGTTAATTACCTGCCCGCTAAAACACTTTCTTTATTATTGGATGCTGGTGCGGATCCGAACATTAAAAGCTATACTAACAACGAACCTCTTTTGTGTGGAACCATGGGGACTTCAAAGGAGCAAAATGATAAAGCTATTTTGTTGGTCCACAAAGGAGCTGACGTAAATGTCAAGAGCAGTAATGGCTTTACACCTGTAATGTATGCTGCGAACAACGCACGAACAAGTGAGAACTGGAACGATGCATGGGGGGTAGTGCATTTTCTTTTAGCGGAAGCACACGCTGATTACACTTACACAACTAAAGATGGAAACAGCCTGCAGAACATCATTCGTAAAATAAGAGAGGATGCAGCTGCAAACAAGATAACCATGGTCCCCGATTTTATGTCGGTTGTTGCATGGCTGAAACAACATCATGTGGATACTGATCCTGTAATGATAAAATAATCGTTTACAGTAAAAAAACATCAATTCAGCATTAAACTATAAAATGAAATATAAACTTTTTACAATACCCGTAAATCAACTGGTAGCAGCCTATTTTTTAATTTGCTGTTGCGCCTTTAACAGTGCACCGCCGGATGATGCGGTATTCGTTTACAATACAAAAGCTGATATGAATGACAGTGCAAAAGCAATCAAAAGTATCACCGGCTTTTTGCAATGGTACAAAACCAATTTACATAAAGTCAATGCCTTTCCATTGATAGCAAAAGATGCCAAAGGGTATTATATGATTGACAAAAAAGCATGTACCGCTTATCTCGATTGTTTGCATGGCAGCAATTTTATGGCACCAAAGTATTTCGGATACTGGCAAACGTTTTTTGATGACAAGGCAACGCTGTTAAAAAAGGAAAAGATAAAAGACGATATTCCCGAAAACTTTGATATGGATTTTATTCTGATTACACAGGAACCGGAGCTTGTTTTAAACAAAATAAGCAAGCTGAGATTCCATGTTATTTCAATGAATAACAAGGTGGCATTGATTGGTGTGAAGCTGCCTTCCGACAAGTCGGTTCAATATGAGTTTGAAATGTATAACGGCAAAGCGGGTTGGCAGATCGGTTACATATCAACTCCGAATTTTGATTAAACCCTTACGCTTCATAAAATTATATCAAGATGAAAGACAATAACCTTACGATCCTGTTTAAGGTCATGAGATGGTGTGTTAAAATGGTGCTGGCAATAACCGGTATTTTACCGTTTGCCAGGTGCGGTTCCGGCTACAGGGAAAACAACGGTAAAGTAACATTCGACGGGGAAGAGATTTCTGATAAAAGTTTCATTGTGTTGAACAATGTTTTCGGCAAAGATAGTGCTGACGCTTATTATAAAAGATACAGCATTCCTGGCGCAGATATAGCAACCTTTACCAGCTTGGACAAGCATTATGCAAAAGACAAGAATACAGTTTACTACTGCGATGAAGAACGGGAAGGGCAAAATTATTATTTAACCAAGCACAGTGTAATCTTTAAAGTAAAAGATGCCAGGTCTGCAACATTCACCATCATGGGCGAAGGATATGAAGGCTATGCAAAAGACGAGAAGCGGGCTTACTGTAAAGGTGTAGGATTCGAAGTAAAAGATGTGGCTACTTTATCCATCATAAACGGGCAGTTTGTAAAGGATAAGTACCAGGTTTATTTTGACCAGGCTCCGGTGAAAGGGGCTGACGCCAACAGTTTCAGAACACTGAACAACTGGTACGCCAGGGATACGGACCGTGTTTACTATTTCGGGTATCGCGGTGACCTCTATAACGGCATCCATGAAATTCCTTGCCAGTCAGCATCATTTACCATTCTTGATTACCCATATTCAAAAGATGCAAGTTCCGTGTTTTATCTATACACCAGGATGAAAGACGCGGATGCGGCTACTTTTTCTATAGTAGGGCACAATTTTTCTAAAGACAAAAACCATGTTTATTCCCGCGCTAAAATTCTTGAAGGTGCGGATGCTGCAACGTTCATGATCCCTCCACACGAAAGCACCCTGGATGATTTCAACTATACAAAGGACAAGTACCATGTTTACTGGAAGGACAAGAAGTTTGATGTAACTGATGTTGCTGCATTCAACCCGTTGGGATTAGACTATGCCACTGACGGCAGAAATGTTTATTATGAAACACAGATGGTAAAAAGCGCAGATCCTGCTACTTTTAAAAGCTATGACCATGGTTATGGGGAAGCAGATGCGGAAGATGCAACAGGCAAATACCTGAAGGGTGTAAAACTGGCAAAAGAATGAAAGAGTGGTGTTTTTAATGTTGCGTAAAAACTGTCAGTTTTATGAACATGTGGACGTTGATTCCTGTCTTAATTATAGTGTCAATTTTTGTTGTATTGACATTGTGGCAACGCCGCCCCCAGGGTTCCAGGGTAATAGATGCTGAAAGAAAACAGCCCTTTGTAAAGGAAAGTGCGGTTGCTTATTCAATGAATGAGACAGATGCTTTGCCCGATGTAATGGTGGAAGAGGTATGGTGGAAGAATGTAAGCAGTCTTCATCAACTGCAACTGGCGTTACATCTTGCTGAAATGGCTTTGCCCGTATGGGAAAAATTCACGGCATTGCAGGTCGTTTCTTACCGCGCTGCATCTGCCGGATCTTTAACCATCATAGAAAGTAACCTGTTGCAAAAAACTGTTGAGGAAATCATTCTTCATGCGCAATTACATTTTCCCGATAGTGATACTATGAAGATCAACCAGTATTACAAACGTTTCATAGGCCCTGTGCTCGCATTGAAGGATGGCATCTGGGTATGTGCTTATCCGGCAAAAAAAATATTTCTTTCCGTATATTTTATTTTGATGAGCATAGTGGAGCAACACGGCTTAACTGCGAATGAAAATTTTCTTTCAGAGGCGATCAAAGCGGCTCTGGAATGTATGGAACTGTCTAAGTTATACACCCGGGAAGAAATAGCATCCTTTTTAGAGGCTTACAGATACAGCTTATAGCCATGTGAGTGGCCTGTACAAGCCAATCATTACGGCAGCGCTTCTTTAAATAATAAAATTTTTAACTTTTGTCTGTTTCTACTTTTCATCGGCTTTAACATATAAATCTTTTATGAACCTACAAAGTAAATTACTCTTGCTCGTGGTAGCGGTTAGCCTTACCCAGGTTGCCCTTGCACAACAATTAAAGTCGTCCGATTATTACGCCGGTATAAAAGAAGTTGACGCCAGCCGGTTGTGGCATGCAGCCGCTGATAAAAAGCGCAATGACAGTGCGAGTGTAACTCCACCTGAACCCCTTGGTTTTATCGGTGATCATTACCAGCGTTTTTACATCCACTATACAACCGTTGTAAAAAATAAAACGAACCGGTACCAGTACATTGTTCATGGTAAAACAAAAGTGAAGGATCAGATCTGCAACTTTACCGGAACCATCACTATTGTAAAAGCCGGGCTGTATAAGGAGCAAGCCGATAAAAGATTCAAACAGGGTTTTGTAGAATGCGTGGTAGATTTTTCGGAAGACAGCACACAAAAATCGGCCGGATCATTTAAAGGTAAATTAACATCCAAATTCTACCTCGACAAAAAAGAACACCTCGAGTACGATGATATATTACTGGACGCCGATGGCTATTACAATAACCAATGTGAAGCTACATGGACGGCTTATGGATCAAAAATAAGCAAGAAAGTTAACTGGGGCGACTACCGTATACCGGCCAGTAAGGCCCTGGATAGCGGAGATGGAGAGTTTGCAGTAAACAAAAACTATCTGGCATACGGCTGGCAAAACTATGCGGCGGCATGGAGTGGAGATCCTGAAAATGAATCTGCCAAAAATGCACAGCTAAAGGAATTGGCCCACTGGTGGGAATAATAGGTTGATTTAAAAAGCATACGGGAGTTTAACGTTTTTCAATCATTCAGTGTAGATGCAGGATCAAATTAATTTGTATCCAGGCTTTACAAAAGATAAAAAGCCTTTTGATGGTTTACTGCGCCTCCGGCAGGTGTTTCGTTTATAACCTGGTTCAAATCTCTTTCAATTGTAAAAGGCTACGCCCCGATTTTCTGCATTACCGAGTTGAAGGAGCGGTAGCCAATGTAAACGCCCAGCACCATAAATACTCCCAAAACCGCCAGGTC
>CAXSIE010000098.1:0-10795 GCA_964237295.1 uncultured Flavihumibacter sp.
CAAACCGATGTTTGGTCCTTCGGGAGTTTCGATGGTACACAAACGACCGTAATGTGAGTAGTGTACGTCACGAACTTCAAATCCGGCTCTTTCACGGCTTAATCCACCGGGTCCGAGAGCCGATATACGACGCTTGTGCGTGATTTCAGACAAGGGATTTGTCTGATCAAGAAATTGAGACAACTGGGAAGTACCGAAGAATGAGTTGATTACTGATGATAAAGTTCTTGCATTGATCAGGTCAACAGGAGTGAATACTTCATTATCACGAACATTCATACGCTCGCGGATCGTTCTGGCCATACGAGCCAGACCAACACCAAATTGCGCATACAATTGTTCACCCACAGTACGTACCCTGCGATTGCTCAGGTGATCAATATCATCAATTTCCGATTTGCCGTTGGTTAATAATACCAGGTATTTAATGATAGAGATAATATCTTCCTTGGTCAGCACCTTGTGGTCAAGCGGGTAATTAAGGTTCAGTTTGCGGTTAATTTTATACCGGCCCACTTCCCCAAGATCATAACGTTTGTCGCTGAAAAATAATTTATCAATGATACCTCTTGCTGTTTCATCATCCGGTGCATCAGCCCCGCGGAGCTGGCGATAAATATGCTGAACAGCTTCCAGCTCTGAGTTGGAAGTATCTTTGTTTAAAGTGTTATAAATGATGGAATAATCACCGCTCATTTCTTCTTTCTGAATAAAGACGCTCTTAACATCCATTTCAGTGATCATATCGATCGCTTCTTCATCCAGAACAGTATCACGTTCCAGTACCACTTCATTACGCTCGATAGATACCACTTCTCCGGTATCTTCATCAACGAAGTCTTCTACCCAGGTTCTTAAAACGCGGGCAGCCAATTTTTTTCCAAGGTATTTCTCCAGCGCTTTCTTTTCAGATTTTACTTCATGGGCCATTCCGAAAAGCTCCAGAATGTCCTTATCAGTTTCAAATCCGATGGAACGGAGTAATGTTGTTACAGGAAATTTTTTCTTACGGTCAATGTAAGCAAACATTACGTTATTAATGTCTGTTGCAAATTCCATCCAGGCACCCTTGAAAGGAATAACCCTGGCAGAATATATTTTGGTGCCGTTTGGATGAATAGATTGGCCGAAGAATACTCCGGGAGAACGGTGCAGCTGAGATACTACCACTCTTTCAGCACCATTAATTACAAAAGTTCCACGAGGTGTCATATAAGGTATATTACCTAAAAACACATCCTGGATAATTGTTTGGAAATCTACATGTTCCTCATCATTACAACTTAACCGAAGCTTGGCTTTAAGGGGAACAGCATAGGTTAATCCACGCTCCATACATTCCTCAATGGTATAGCGTGGCGGATCAATAAAATAATCAAGGAATTCCAGCATGAAGATATTACGGGTATCTGTGATGGGAAAATTTTCCTTAAACACCCTGAACAATCCTTCGATATTGCGTTTATCGGGAGTTGTTTCTAACTGGAAAAATTCTTTAAAAGACTGTATTTGTACTTCGAGTAGGTCAGGAGTTTCTGCTAAATTTTTAATTTTACCGAAACTGATCCTGTTTTGAAATTTTGTTGAAGACATATATGTAATAAACCGGTTTAAATTATTCGAATCATCTATAAACAAAACCCATTGAAACATAAACAATTATACACTTTACGGCCATAGGTATAATGCTTTTTTGCTAAATAGCCCATAATAAGGGAGGGCAAAGGTACAGAAAGATAGTGCAAAGAGAAAAGTTATTTTTACAATAAAAATCAATGATTTCAAAATTATTTTTTTACTTTATACCCTACGGTTTTCCCGGCACCGGTGAAAATCGTTTTCCACACCAGATTAAAAAACGATCTTTCGATATTTCGCTGAAAGGAAGCAGCTTCAATGCGTACCGGCTTATTTTTAAAAGGATTTTCTTTTTTGATAACAAAAGCGTTGGCAATAAAACTTAACAATCCCCTCTTCTTAAGCGTATCATCAGCAGCTTTTAATGCAGTAATGTTCAGGTTATCATAAATCATCTTAACCGTACCCGTTCCCTGGTAATTATCACCTTTAACAGTCGCATCGAGACTCTTTAAGTTCAATGTATTAATTGTTAACATTCCCAAGGGTACGGTAATGCCATTAAGCGATGCTGCCTGTAAAGCGCCTAACGAAGCGGTTACAGTAAAATTTCCATTTTTGTATTTTGCTAAATCAAACATAAAGCCTGCAGTTACCGGCGATTTTTTCATGAACAGTGCCTTGGCCGTTATTTTTATATAATGATTCTTACTTATTTGTTCCGCATCGTTTGTAATATTGGTTAATCGGGCCTGAATGTTGCTAAAGTACACAGTTCCTTTTTCGCCGGATTTCGGATTTAATTCAGTATAGGAAAGATCAATATTGTTTACGGCCAATGTATCCATATTCAATGTGAATGGAAGTTTCATAAGTAATTGATGGGGATACTTGCCTACTTTTGATCTGGTATCTGCCGGTTGAGATTTATCATTATATATTTTAATGGACCCGTTACGCATGGAAACTTTTTTTACCAAAAAGGATTCTTTATCAAGAATTGCCCACCACTTTACTCTTTCAAAACTTATCTGGTTCAAAATAATTTCAAACCTGTCCTGCTGATGTTTCAACCGCTGGTAATAAGTTTTTACATCTACCCGGGGCACAAACTGAATTTTCTTCAATTGCATCGCCTCGTTGATTGTTTCAATTTCTATATCACCTATTTTAAAACGGTAAAGACTGTCTGATGTATTAAGTGTATAATCTTTTAAACTTATCAAACATTTTTTAGCATACAAAAAACGCTGTTTGTCAAGATGAGTGATAGAATCGACCAGTATATCGGAAAAAAATACTTTAACGTTAGACAGTCTTGTCTCTTTGTTCTTAGCGGATTTATTCGTGTATGTAAAATCTATGTTTTGAAGTACCAGCGTATCGAGCCGGATACTGGAAATATCTTTTCGGATTTTTTCATACATTGATTTAGACGAATCGATATCAGCTAAATTATAGGGCTGATTTTTATGCCAGACTTTAATAACAGGATGATTGATAAAAAGCCGCCCAAGATTAATGGATTTATTGATTATGAAATCTGAAGAATTAATATTATCAAGTAACAGCTTGCTAACAGTAATATCAAAAAGATCATTAGGCGCCTCCTTTGCCTGCTCCAGTTTAGTGTATACCGCTGAATCAGGTATCAGATGAGCATTAATAAGAATAATTTTTGATTCGATAACATCTGTTTCCAATTTTCCAATTTCCAGATGATACAGTCCGTTCGAAGCATCCATCACCAGCTTATTCAACTTTTCTTTAATCTGCGGTTCAAAATTTTTTAATTTATTTTGATGTAGATAATAGTAGATACCACCTGCTATGCAAACTATGGCAACTACAATAATAAAAAGTTTCTTCATTCAGGATATTAAACTATTAAGGTACTCAATGAACAGCAGGTTAGGTAGCCAGAGAAGATTAATTAAGAAAAAATTATAAACTTAATGGTCCAATTTATAATAATAGTCAAAGACTTGCCGCAGAAATTTTACCAAATAATAGTAAACTCTTACTAATATAACCGGATCATAATACTCGTATCTTAAATACTTAACACTTTTTGCAAATTAAGGGCAAAAAAAACCCGGTATTTTCATACCGGGTTACTTTTCATAAATTCATTTATTGAATTTCAACATCTGCGCCAGCATCTGTAAGCTTGGTTTTCAGCTCTTCAGCTTCTGCTTTACTTACGCCTTCCTTAATTGCTTTAGGGGCGCCATCCACTAATTCCTTAGCTTCTTTCAAACCTAAACCGGTAAGATCCTTTACAATTTTCACCACATTAAGTTTAGAAGCACCCGGAGCTTTCAATATTACAGTAAAAGCTGTTTTTTCTTCAACGGCCGGAACGCCGGCTCCTTCACCGCCGCCGGTTGCAACTGCAGCAGCAGCTGCCGGTTCAATACCATATTCAGATTTTAAAAAGTCAGCCAATTCCTGTACTTCTTTTACAGTAAGACCAACCAGTTGTTCTGCCAATGTTTTTACGTCTGCCATAGTTTTACAATTTTTTCCGCCTTCATTGCTGCCTTTGGCATTTGCTCCGGCGGAGTGTTTTAAAAAATTTGCCTTTGTTAACCCTCAGGCCTGGGTATATTTATTTAAGATGCAATTCCATGTTAACTATTCTGCCGGAGCAGCTTCAACTGTTTCGCTTTTCTTTTCAGCATTCTGTAATAACGCTGCAATAACCCTTTTAGCAGGGGATTGTAACAATCCGATCACTTCACCAATCAGCTCGTTCTTTGATTTGATTTTAGTGAGTGCGGTAAGTTGATCATCTCCTACATAAATATCTCCATTAATAAAAGCTGCTTTTAAAAAAGGCTTTTCACCATTGCTTGTTTTCCTGAAAGAACTGATGATCATTGCAGGCTCTTTAGGGTTTTCACTAAACAGTAAAGCAGTTACTTTATGAAGGGATTCATATACTCCACTGTATTTTTCATTATCAAGACTTTCCAAAGCTTTTTTAATCAGCGTATTTTTAGCTACCCTCATCTCAACCTGCTTGTCAAAGCACTGGCCGCGAAGGGTATTAACGGATTTAACCGATAAACTTTCAGTATCTGTGATATAAAAGTTATTGTATTGAGAGAACTTGCCTTTAAGCAGTTCTATAACTTCATTCTTTTGATCTTTTGTCATGATGCTTTTGTTGCCGTTATTTATTATTAAATGAATAACTGTTATTGAAAATTAGGTAGGTTCGCAACCATACAAACCTTGCATTTTAGTGAACAAATGTTTTGGTATCAATAGTAATACCAGGGCTCATAGTGCTTGCCATACTTACAGCGCGCAGGTAAGTTCCTTTTGCGGAAGATGGCTTTAATTTAATAATAGCATTAATGAATTCCAGCCCGTTCTCGGATATTTTATCAATACCAAAACTCACACGGCCAATGGAAGCATGAATGATACCAGCCTTATCAACTTTGAAAGCTATTTTACCACCTTTAACTTCATTTACAGCACCGGCTAAATCATTTGTTACCGTACCTGTTTTAGGATTCGGCATCAAGTTACGCGGACCTAGTATTTTACCCAACCTACCTATCTTCGGCATAACCGATGGAGTGGCGATAATAACATCCACATCTGTCCATCCGCCTTCAATTTTTTGAATAAATTCATCGAGGCCTACAAAATCTGCACCTACTGCTTTAGCTTCTGCTTCTTTTTCAGCAGGACAAAGAACCAGGACTCTTTTGGTTTTTCCTGTTCCATGTGGAAGCGTTACAGTTCCGCGAACAGCCTGGTCGGCTTTTTTAGGATCTACGCCTAAACGTATATGGAGGTCAATGGAGGCATCGAATTTACAGGTATTGATTTCTTTTACCAGTGATGATGCATCCTTTAATGTGTAAATTTTAGTAGAGTCAACTTTCTTGTTTGCCTCTTTTCTTTTTTTACTGATAGCCATTGCTCAAAAATTTTAAGTAATAAGATATTATTTTTCCCAGGGTGCCTGACCATCTACGGTTAAGCCCATACTACGTGCAGTACCGGCAACCATTTTCATGGCACTATCCACAGTGAAACAATTAAGATCAGGCATTTTATCCTTAGCTATTGCTTCTACCTGCGTCCAGGTAACCTTACCAACCTTATTACGGTTGGGCTCTTTGGAACCACTTTGAATTTTTGCAGCATCCATCAATTGAACTGCAGCCGGAGGTGTTTTGATAATGAACTCAAAACTTTTGTCGGAGTAAACGGTAATTAATACCGGGAGAACTTTAGCGATCTTGTCCTGGGTTCTGGCATTAAACTGCTTACAGAACTCCATAATATTGATACCCTTTGAACCAAGGGCCGGACCAATCGGAGGTGCAGGATTGGCTTGTCCGCCTTTAACCTGCAGCTTAACATAACCTGTGATTTCTTTTGCCATATATACATTTTTTGGTGTTAACGTCCTTATTTATTCCGCACGGAAGGCGGAGTCAAAGGACTCCCAAATCCAATTCATCGAAAGAACTTCTCTTTGGGGACGCAAAATTAGTGTATTTCCTGAATAATGCAAAGGTTTTTTAACCCGCTGCTGAATTAACGAAATACCTTATATCCAGAATGCCATTTAATACATCCCCAACACATTATTAACCCATGTAGAATCCGGCTTAATTTATTGTATTTTAGGTACTCAAAAATCTTCATTATATGGATAATGCCTGTATAGCATTAATAATAATTTTCAATCACCGTTATGACAAAAATATTAAGACATTAGAAGCAATTTATAATGGCAGGTTCCGGCATATTTACTTTATAGTTCCCTTTTATGATGGTGATGAATCCAATGTTATACCTGTTTATGGAAATTCTTATTATTACCAGGGATATATAGCACAAGCATATACATCCTATTTCCAGGCAGCATACTCGCATTACTTTTTTATTGCCGATGATATGATGTTGAATCCTGTAATCAATGAGAATAATTTACATGAATACTTGAAAATAACTGAAACTTCTTCTTTCATCCCGGATCTAAGAAGTATACATGAGTTACAGCATAAGCATAATATACGCTATGCTTATGAGTTTAATATAAAAAGATGGGGACTTGAAGCTGTTACTGAAATCCCACCTTATAAAGACGCATTAGTGGCCTTAAAAAAATTCAATCTTAAAATTAAAGCGCTTAAACATGACGAAATATATGAGACTAAAAGCATATTTAATAAATTAAAGAGACTGATAAAATTTTGTATAGGAAGAAAGGAAACCTATGAATTGTCGTACCCTTTGGCTGGAGCCTATTCAGACATATTTGTAGTTTCAAAAAAAAGTATAAGGAAGTTTGCACATTACTGTGGTGTTTTTGCAGCAGCCGACTTATTTGTTGAAATAGCCATTCCCACTGCATTGGTATTATCAGCAGAAACAATTTCAATAGAAAAAGACTTGAATTTGCAGGGTAAATATCTTTGGGAGCAACAAGAATTGAAAGAACTTGATAAATACAATACCAACCTGAGCAATTTAATGAAGAACTTTCCAACCGGCTATCTTTACGTACATCCGGTCAAGTTATCCAAATGGAATACTGAAGGATTTTGAATGCTTTATAACTCAAGCATGAAATTAAAAGGAGCAGCAGTCCTGAATTAGTAAGTGTTCTATAACCAAGGAGGAAGAGCCAAAGAAAAAGAAATTATATGGGGAGTCCCCGGGATAACCTCTTCTTCCTTGGCTCTTCCTTCTTGGTTCAAAATTTCCTGAAAGCCGGTAACCAATGCACTGATTAATTAAGCTTTTCAACCTGCATATAATTTAATTCTACAGGGGTAGAACGGCCAAAAATTTTAACAGTAACTTTAAGTTTCTTTTTTTCATCATTTACTTCCTCAATAATACCATTAAAATCATTGAACGGACCTTCAATAATTTTAATGGTTTCTCCTACGATGAATGGCTCAATCATACTAACACCACCCGCTTCAGCCATTTCATCCATTTTACCTAACATCTTGTTCACCTCAGCCTTTCGCAAGGCGATAGGATTTTCTTTTCCAAGAAAATGTATCACATTAGAAGTGTTCTTGATAGTTTCCCTGATATCATCTCCCAGTTTGCCTTCCAGTATTTCTATCATTACATAGCCAGGATAATAATTTCTTTCACGCATCACTTTTTTACCGTTCTGCACTTTGTATACCTTTTCAACAGGTAAAAAAACCTGTTTTACAATTTCACTCCACCCACTGCGTGAAATTTCTTTATCAAGGTATTCTTTCACTTTGCGCTCTTTGCCGCTCACGACCCTTAGCACATACCATTTGGTATCTTCTTTACTTACTGCTTCCATATTTAACTTTTAAACAACTTGTAAATGAAATCAAGCAGTCCTTTTGTAGCAAGGTCCATTACAAAAACTATCGCGGTGATCAAAATAGTTGCCACCAGAACAATAACTGTTGACTGTTGCAACTGTAACCAGGTAGGCCAGGTTACCTTATCCATCAACTCCTTGTACGACTCACTAAAATATGTACCTATCTTATTCATAGATTAAATTGGCACGGGCACTAGGATTCGAACCCAGATCAAAGGTTTTGGAGACCTCTATTCTACCATTGAACTATGCCCGTGTAAAAATTTTCCGGATTACAAAGTTAGAAGTACTTAATTCTCCGGACAAGTTTTATTTCTGTTGCTAAAAAAGTGCCCGCAGTTAATACAGGCACTTTTACATTATTTATTGATAGTGGTTATTAAAGATACCACTATATTCAAAGCTTATTTCAGAATTTCAGTAACCTGACCAGCACCTACTGTACGGCCACCTTCACGAATCGCAAATTTCAAACCTTTTTCCATCGCAATCGGCTGAATCAGCTTAACAGTTAAAGAGGTATTGTCACCAGGCATTACCATTTCTGTTCCTGACGGCAATTCAACTTCTCCTGTAACATCTGTAGTACGGAAATAGAACTGAGGGCGATACTTATTAAAGAATGGTGTGTGACGACCGCCTTCATCTTTGCTAAGTACATAAACTTCACCCTTGAATTCCGTATGCGGCGTAATAGATCCCGGTTTGCAAAGAACCATACCTCTACGGATCTGGCTTTTTTCAATACCGCGAAGCAACAACCCGGCATTATCACCTGCTTCACCTTCGTCTAACAGTTTCTTGAACATCTCAACACCTGTTACAACAGAGTTTAAAGGTGTTTCCATTAAACCAACTATTTCTACAGCTTCACTCACCTTGATCCTGCCTCTTTCAATACGACCGGTTGCAACAGTACCACGGCCGGTAATTGAAAAAACATCTTCAACAGACATAAGAAAAGGAAGATCAACCGGGCGTGGAGGCAAAGGAATATAGCTATCAACAGCATCCATTAAATCATCAATTGCTTTAACCCATTTCGCATCGCCTGCTAAAGCACCGGTAGCAGAACCCTGTATAACCGGGGTATTATCACCGTCGAAACCATTCTTTGTAAGCAGTTCGCGGATTTCCATTTCTACCAGTTCTATCAATTCAGGATCATCAACCAGGTCTACCTTGTTCATGAAAACAACCATACGGGGAACACCTACCTGGCGGGCTAAAAGGATATGTTCTCTTGTTTGTGGCATTGGGCCATCGGTTGCAGCAACAACCAAAATAGCACCATCCATCTGTGCTGCACCGGTAATCATATTTTTTACATAGTCAGCATGACCCGGACAGTCAACATGCGCATAGTGACGATTCAAAGTCTGGTATTCAACGTGAGCCGTATTGATAGTAATACCTCTTTCCTTTTCCTCGGGTGCTCCATCAATTTCATCATAATTCTTTTTTACCGCTAAACCTTTTCTTGACAAAATATCGGTAATAGCGGCAGTCAAAGTGGTTTTACCATGGTCAACATGACCAATGGTACCAACGTTAACGTGAGGTTTATCCCTCTTAAAGGTCTCTTTTGCCATTTTATTTGTTTTTAGTTGTTACTTTTTGTTTTTGTTTAGCTGTTGCTTTAACTGGTAATACTTTACCGGTTGAACAACATTTATTTAAAGCCTTTGATATAACCTGACTTATAACGCTTCATTATAATACAATACGCACGTCGTCATGAGTTATTTCAAATTGAGCCGTTGATGAGAATTGAACTCACGACCTCTTCCTTACCAAGGAAGTGCTCTACCCCTGAGCTACAACGGCTTATTAGTTCAGGAGTTCACAGTATTTAATGCGGAGTGAAGCATTTATAAATGCATCAAACCAAAACAAACACTGTAAACCAAATGAGCGGAAGACGAGTCTCGAACTCGCAACCTATAGCTTGGAAGGCTATCGCTCTACCAATTGAGCTACTTCCGCAATTATCATTCAAATCAAAGAACAGTTCTTAACACTTTGCCTACATAATATGTAGGCAGCCTTAGCCTGCCTTATCTAAATCACTGCAATAAAAGCCTTAGATTAAGCTTCTTTGGGCAAAGTGGGCAGGAGTGGATTCGAACCACTGAAGTCGAAAGACAGCGGATTTACAGTCCGCTCCATTTGGCCGCTCTGGAACCTGCCCGGCACTGATTACAAATAAAGCATTAATTATCAATATTGAACACTACTTTAAACTGAGCCAAAGAAGGGAGTCGAACCCCCGACCTGCTGATTACAAATCAGCTGCTCTACCAACTGAGCTACTTTGGCAATTTATAATGTTAAATAATACTATTAAACATTAATGCATTCAATATAGGCTATAAACTAAAGGGAAAGAATGCCAGGAAAGTTTGCCTGATACCAATTGCAATTCGACCATTTATTGTTTAAATAACACTATTATTATAAATCAACTGTTAAAGAACTTTCCCCAAACACCATTACAAAGGGGTGTTTTTTGGGAAGGCAAAGGTAAGCGAAAACTTTAAATTCTAAAATTTTGTATAAAACTTTTTAATAAACCTTAAAACAGATGGTTATTAAACTAATTTAGCTTTAAAGCCGGTTCAATTTATAGCAATTAACGGGTTTTATTTAAAAGAATTTCAGTGAATAATGTCCGCTTGTGCCAGCTTCGTCTATAATCAGTATATAAAAAAAAAGACCTCATTGGAGGTCTTAAAAAGTTTGTAATTAAGCGGCTTGCCTGTCTTTTTTTCGTTTAATTTGATTTACCAGCGACTCTAAAGCGGTATCAAATGATTCTTCAAAAGATTTGCTGCTGGCTTTAACAAAAAAATCATGCCG
>CAXSIE010000098.1:10805-13451 GCA_964237295.1 uncultured Flavihumibacter sp.
AATAGTGTGAACGATATTATCTAGTTTCAAGTAAACATCCACTTTAATTATTCGGTCATTAAACGTGTTTAACTTGTCTAGTTTTTTGTTTACATAATCTACTAGTTTGTTGTCTGCATCAAAGTGCACTGTTTGAATGTTAACGTTCATATCAATCGCATTTTTTAGTGAACAATATATAAAAGAACTTATTAATAGTTGCGTACATATTCATAGATATTTCAAGGGTTGAATGAATAATGAAGTTACTCTTTCACCGTTGCTTATCCAAATAAATTTAAACGAAAATAACAACTTAAAACACTTAGATATTTACCCTTAGCCGCTAAGCTTTAGGATGCGATTTTTTATGAATATCTTTTAACTTTTCTATAGTATTGTGCGTGTATACCTGAGTAGCAGCAAGGCTTGAATGGCCTAATAACTCTTTTACAGAATTGATATCAGCACCGTTGTTCATTAAATGTGTGGCAAAAGTATGGCGCAACACATGAGGACTTTTCTTACTGATTGTAGTAACTTGTTTTAAATATTTATTAACAGCTCTGTAAGCATACTTATTATAAAGTTTTTTTCCATTTGCATTAACTAACAGATACACAGCATCGGATTCCTTTGATTTCTCTTCTCTGTAACATTGTATTTGTTTAATCAATGCAATACTAACAGGAATGTTTCTTTCTTTATTTCCCTTTCCCAATACTTTTAATAGTGTATTATGATAATCAATGTGCTTTTCTTTCAGATTCACCAGTTCACTTAAACGCATTCCGGTATTATAAAAAATTGCAACTATTAATTTATCTGTTTTTCCATTCCAATTATCAGGGAACTCTATATCTTCTAATAAGATAGCTATTTCTTTTTGCGCTACGTAAGAAGGAAGTCTTTTAGAAATTTTAGGTGCAGTAATTGCGGCTACGGGAGACATTTCAATCACTCCTGTTCGCATCTGGTATTTAAAAAAAGACCTTAACGTTGAAAGTTTACGGCTGATACTCTTTGCACTGAGGCGTGCATCTTTTAAAGAAGCGAGCCAGCTTCGAACAAAGGAAGAAGATATGTTGGAGACTTCAGTATCACCAAATAGCACCTGAAGATAATCATAAAACTGGATCAGATCATCCTGGTAAGAGCGGATGGTATGAATAGAATAACGCTTCTCAAATTTAAGCGAATCCAAAAAAGGCTGAATCGTACTCTCAGTTTGGTAAGGCATAAAATAGAACAGCCGCAAAGCTAAAGAACTTTGCAGCTATCATTATATACATCCTTAAGAAATTAATCTTCAAATTTTCCTGCCGCCACCTGCTGTTTGTAAACAGCTTTCAGCACTTCTCCCCTACGCCTTACAGATGGCTTAATAAAGGCCTGACGTTCTCTAAGCTGAACCAGCACTTTGGCCTTTTCAAATTTTTTCTTATACTTTTTAAGCGCTTTGTCAATATTTTCGCAATCTTTTGAATCTATGATCAACATGTTATATACTCCTTTGGTAATTTAAGAGGGCAAAGATAAGAGAAAAATTTAAATTAAATACCGGGCTTGAAAAAATCTGGAATGTAAAAAGGAAATGCGAATTTAGACAAAATCGTAGTTTATGTTTACCGGCATTATTGAAGCACTCGGAAAGGTGGAATCAGTAGAAAAGAAGGGGTCTAACAAAACATTCTTGATCAGTTCCGGCATTTCCGGCGAACTGAAAGTTGACCAGAGCCTCTCGCACAATGGCGTTTGTTTAACGGTTGAAGAAGTGACTGACAATACTTATCAGGTAACCGCAGTGGAAGAAACGCTTGGTAAAACTGATCTCGGTTCCTGGAAACAGGGTGATGCTATTAACCTTGAGAGATGCCTGGCCTTGAACGGAAGGCTGGATGGTCATATTGTTCAGGGTCACGTAGATTGTACCGCTACCCTGATCGGGAAAATTGATTTGCAGGGCAGTTGGACATTTACCTTCTCTTATCCGGATAATTTTAAAGAGCTGGTAATAGAAAAAGGCTCTATTGCCGTTAACGGAATAAGCTTAACGGTATTTGATGCTATCAACAATAACTTCAGCGTAGCGCTGATTCCTTACACCTATACACATACAAATCTTCAACATCTAGATATAGACAGCACTGTAAATATTGAATTTGATATGATTGGAAAATATATAAACCGTTACTTAATCATCCGGACCACCTGAAAGTCATTACCACAAAAAGCCCGGATGGTTATTCAATAAAACAAACTTATGTTGATCCCAGTAATATAATTTGCTGTTGACCGGTAACGTATAAGATATACTAGCAGATCCTATAAGATCAGTACCGGCTTGAAAATTTCTTTTAACTTCAAGGAATGGCGGTATAAAGATTTTTGTGTTATAGAACACGGGGATCCATGTTTCATCAGCATTGGTTACCAGCTCCTTCGAAAGCCTGTTAATAACTGAAATTCTTGAAGTATCAATCTTATTAATTATCAATGCTTCCCTGAAACCTTCTCTGAAAACATATGCGCCGTTTATTTCATTAGGCAGATTGGCTATAAATATTTTATTACTGCCCTTATCTGATTTTAATGATTGCATAATTGCATATGTAGCGCTTCCTGCTTTGAACCAGTTATAATTGTTTCTTTCAAGAAAAATAATAT
>CAXSIE010000099.1:0-7164 GCA_964237295.1 uncultured Flavihumibacter sp.
AAAATGCCATTCTTTGCTGGTTCAATTCAATCCTGAATTCCGGCTGACCGAGGTTACGCAATACACCCAGGTCTTCAATACCCCGAACGGTTTTTAATACGTTAAGGATACTATCCGCTTTATTATCCAGCACCTGAAAATCAGGGCCGAATATCTTTACTGCCATAGCTGCATTTACGCCTGCTACCGCTTCTTCAACATTATCGCGGATAGGTTGTGAATAGTTATAAACAATACCCGGGAACTTTTTCAGCTGTCCATCCATTTCATCAATCAACTGATCTTCGGTTATTTTTCGCGTCCATTGGTTCTGCGGCTTGAGATCCACCTGTATCTGCACATTGAAAAAGCCTTTGGGATCGGTACCATCATTGGTTCTCCCAACCTGCGATAAAGTTTGTTTTACTTCCGGGAATTTGGCAAGTATGTCAATCATCTTATTGGAGATGCTGTTGGCCTCGGTAAGTGAAACGCTCATCGGCAGTTCCGCTTCCACCCATAAGGCGCCTTCATTTAACTCAGGTAAAAACTCAGAGCCCAGGAATTTAGCCGAAAAGAATGTGATTACCATAATGATGATGGCAACTATTACGCTTTTTTTCTGATTGCGATATACGCCGGCTAATAATCTGCCTACGCCTTTCTCAAAAAATAATACGATGGGATTATGTTTCTCACGTACATTTTTTCTTAAAAGTATACTTGATAATGCAGGAACCAATGTTAGTGTAAACAACAGCGCACCAAGCAGGGCAAACCCCAGTGTATAAGCCAGCGGTGAAAACATTTTGCCTTCAACTTTTTGAAAAGCAAAAATCGGAAGAAGGCAGGTAATAATAATAAGCTTGGAAAAGAATATCGCTTTTCCCATTTCGGTTCCTTTTGTTTTAAAAAGCCCCAGCTTTGCAAGCCGGTTAAATTTTTCCATACCTACTTCTCTTGCTCTCTGATCCAGGGCTACAAACAAACCTTCCACCATCACCACAGCGCCATCTATTATGATACCGAAATCCACTGCTCCCATGGAAAGCAGGTTGGCACTCATTCCTTTTATACGCATGCATATAAAAGCAAACAATAATGATAATGGAATAATGATACTAACGGTAACAGTCGTGCGCCAGTCTGCCATAAAGATCAGAACGATCAGCGTTACCAGTACAATGCCTTCAATCAGGTTATGTATAACCGTTTCCTGTGCAAAATCCATCAGGTTGGTACGATCGTAAAAAGTGCTGATCTTTACATCCTTGGGTAAGATATTATTATTAAGATCAGTGATCTTTTCGCGTACACGTTCCAGCACTTCACTGGGGTTTTCGCCTTTACGCATAACGATGATGCCTTCAATCACGTCTTCCTGCTGATCCCTGGCCACCTGACCCAGCCTTGGTTTACCGGATTCTACCACATTGGCAACATTTCTTACCAGCAGGGGAACACCGTTTACCCTGCTTACAATAATGTTTTGTATTTCGGAAACATCGTTCAGCAATCCAATTCCTCTTACCAGGTAAGACTGGCCATTTCTTTCAATAACATCACCACCAACATTAATATTGCTTTTTGTAACTGCATTGAATACATCCAGGGAGGTAAGATTGTATTTGATGAGCATCTCCGGGTTAACACTTACTTCAAAAGTTTTTTCTTCACCGCCAAAGCTGTTCACATCTGCTATACCTGGAACAGATTTAAACTGCCGGTCCAATACCCAGTTCTGAATGGTGGTAAGGTCACGGATGGATTTTGTTTTGCTTGAAAGCGTATAGCGAAAGATTTCACCTGTCGGGCCATAGGGCGGCTGAACATCCGGCTTAACGCCGTCAGGAAGGTCAGCGCCGCCTAACCTGCTTAAAACCTGCTGGCGTGCAAAAGCGTCATCCACATCATCATCAAAAATGATACGGGTATAACTTAAGCCAAATGCTGAAGTAGTTCGTAGGTTCGATTTTTTTTGAACTGAATTTAAAACCGTCTCCAAAGGAATGGTAACAAACTTCTCCACTTCTTCGGCACTTCGTCCGGGCCATTGGGCAATGATTACTATCTGGGTATTGGTAACATCAGGAAAAGTTTCAATGGGTGTATTCATGTAACTCCATATGCCTAATGCAACAATCACTGCGGTTAAAAAGAATACAAAATACCGGTGACGCAGTGAAAAATGTATGATGCTTTTGATAAATTTATTCATATTAACTGAGATCCTTTTTTCGCGAGAAGGGGATCATTTTTAAATGGTTGAATCAGGTTTGTTTGTTCTGTGTCATGTAACACATGAAATAATAATTATTGTCATCATTTAAGCAATCAGCAGGAAAAAGATCTGGTGTTGATTTGCTGATGGCTGAAAGATGGCGACAATAATTATTAAATTTCATGCTTGGTTCAACGCTGGTTTTCATAGAAGAATATCTTATTCCTTAAGCGCATTAAAAAACAGTATTTCATTTTTGGAAATAACTTTATCTCCTACTGCAAGTCCGGAAGAGATATAAGCTTTTTCCCCTACTGTTTTCATTACCTGCACTTCCCGCAACTCAAGCTTGCAGGTGTCGTGGTACATCACTACATAATCCTTTCCGTTATTGCTTAGTAACGAGGATGCCGGAACAGCGATCATTTTAGCGCCTTCTTTATTGGTGATGATAATGTTGGCAAACATCTGTGGTTTCAGCAGCAGGCTGTCGTTTGGCAGGTTTACCCTTATCTTCATCACTTTTGTAACAGGATCCAACACTTCGCTCACCCTGTCTACCACTCCCTTGAAAGTTCTTTCAGGATAAGCAAGCGTACTTACATTGGCCGTGTAACCTTCTCTCACCTTTGCGATATCCGTTTCATAAACATTCACCCACACCCATACTTCTTTTACATCGCCGACGGTAAAGAGGTTATCGTTATTATCTGTACGGATAAAGCTTCCCTGGTTGATTTTTTTTTCAACCACATATCCGGCGATAGGCGCTCTTATGGTATAAGTGCCGTTTTCAGTGGTATTGCCGCCTCCGTTAATGGCAATTTGTTCTTTTACTTTGTTGGCAGCGTTCAGTGATTTCTGGTAATCTTCCTTTGCTTCGGAATATTCCCGCTCACTGCTAAGTCCGCTATTGAATAAAGATTCAGCACTTTCCATACGTTTTTTGGTAATGGCAACATCATTGCCTGCAGTAGACAGATCGCTGTAATTGCCGGCAACGTCTGCACTTTTGATAATAGCCAGTGTTTGCCCTTTACTCACTTTATCGCCTAATGAAACCAATACTTTTGTTACCTGTCCGCTGCTGAACGGAAATACTTTTATCACTTTATTATCATTGAAGCTGATCTCACCTGAAAGTTGTAGCTGATCGTCTATATTACTATATCCCGCAGTATCAATTTTTATGATCGCGGCCATGGAATCAGTTATGCATAGCGATTCTTTTTTTGCTACAGGCTCCGGTTGTTTGGAAGCGCATGAGTATAACAAAAGAAAGGTTACTGCAATAAGTAATAAGGAGGCTGCTTGTTTCATAAAAAAGATTTACCAGGTTTCGCTTGTTGTGTTATCTATGGATTACTTATAATATTACTGCCGGTTGTGAAATTTAATTCCGCTATGGCATCTCTCAGATGAGCTTGCTGCTCCAGTTGTTTGGTACGTGCATCTTTATAAGAGTCGAAAAAATCTATAAATTCTACCAGGCTTACCTGCCTGAGCTTAAAACTTCTAGTAATATTTTTAAATAACTCTTCATACTTATCGGCAAAATCCTGGGTAATAATATTTTGAAGGTTTACACTTATCAAAAGCTTTTGCCAGGCTGCGCTTACTTCAGCGTTAACCTGCTCCTGTATCAGCTGAATGCCGTTTTGCGCCTGTCCAATGCCTATCTGGGCTGCGCGTATATTGCCTTTATTTTTATTAAGAACAGGTATTGGTATGGACAGTGCAAGCCCATAATAATTTGGTGCATAACTGCTACGCTGATCAAACTCCAACCCGGCAGTAAGATCGGGAACAGCCAGTGCTTTTTGATAGGACAGGTTATGCTGCTGCGATAGTAAATTTGTTTTTGCGAGCTGAAGGTCTGGCCGGTTGGCTAAGGAGGAGTCAATCAATTGTGAGAGCGTTAGTGATTGGACAGGAGCAGACAGATTACCTACATTGTTCATTATCGGAACAATAAGGGTATCATTTCCAATCCGCAACAGGGTATGTACTTCTTTCTCGGCTTCGGCAATCTGTATCTGCAGGTCAGACTGGTCTGCCTGTAAACCATATAAAAGCGATTTGATTCTCAGGTTTTCTTTTTGAGAAATGTTTCCCGCCTGCAATTGTGCATCCATACCTCTTGCCAGATCCTGTAAAGAAATTAATTCACTGGAATAGATCTTATATACCTGAAGCAATTGATAAATACTGGAAAGATCATTGTGAAGAACGAACCGGAGATTGCGCATCAGGTCGTACAACTGCTGTTCGGAAGATAGCAATGCATCCTGGGAAAGCTTTATAAGTTTGTTTCTTTTACCGGCGGTTTTGATCAGCTGTTGTATCTGAACGAACACCTGTCCATAATCCTGACTATGACGAAAGAATTTGCCGTCATATATATTCTGATCAGTATTAAGGATCGGATTGTCAAGATACCTGTTCTGTTGAATTAATGCCTTATTGATGTCAACATCATATTGCTGCGACAGCAATTGAAGATTTTTTTGTAAAAAAATTTTTTCTGCCTGTTGGTACGTTAATGAAACGCTATCCTTTTGAGAGTCCGCATCTAACGAGAAACAACATGCGAAAAAAGTGCATAAAAAAAAACTGGAGAAAGATCTTGTCATCCTGCATTTACTTTGAGGTGTAAAACTGTAGTGTATTTTGGTTAAACGGTTATTAACAAAGGTTAATATGGGGTTAAGTGACGTTAATGCAGGCAATACAATATAGTGTGCGTTCGGCCAGTTTTTTAACTACGGAGGGGAAAGTCGAGAAGAATAAGAGGTTACACAGAGGGATCCCTCTGTGTAACCTCTTATTCTTCTCGACTTTCCCCTTGTGGTTATAGAAAACACTTACAAGGTTAGCCACTATAATTTAATACGGAACTTACCGCTTGTTTAAATGAGTGCTATTCGGCAGTCACATAAGGAACATTAAACCTGAACCCTACTCCATGTATTGTTTCCAAAACAATATTGGGATCTGATTTAAAATGCTTGCGCAGCTTGGTTATAAAAACATCCATACTCCTTCCCAGAAAATAATCGTCTTTTCCCCAAACATTTAAAAGTACTTCTTCTCTTTTCAAAACCTTGTTAGGATGCTGGCTAAGGAAACGTAGCAAATCAGCTTCCTTTTGGGTAATGGAAATAATACCTTCTTTAGAAATGAGCTTTAGATCCGTATAGGAGAAACGGATGCTTCCTAATAAGAATTCCTGGATATTATCGGAATGCATTTTTTTGGTTCTTCTTAAAAATACCTCCATACGAAGTAAAAGCTCCGGCATGCTGAAAGGCTTGGTGATATAGTCATCAGCTCCTGACTGAAACCCCCTGATCCTGTCTTCTTCCATAGATTTTGCAGTTAAAAATAGTATGGGAGTTACATCGGTTTGCTGGCGTATTTTTTTTGCAACGGCAAGCCCGTCTTTATGTGGCATCATTACGTCGAGCAGGCAGATATCAAACTCATTTTTGTTGAACCGGTCTATGGCAGTCTGGCCGTCGGAACAAAGTACTACATAGTAACCTTCTTCCTGCAGGCTATCTTTTATAATATAGCCCAGGGTAGCATCGTCTTCTGCTAGTAACACTTTAGCTTTTGGTTCCATTAATGAGAGTTTTATTGTTTGGGAAGTAAAATTTTAAATTCAGTTCCAATGCCTGGCAAACTATTAACGATAATTTTTCCGCGATGCGTATCCACTACTTTTTTAACAAAATTCAGCCCTAAACCAAATCCTTTTACATTGTGCACATTTCCTGTAGGAACCCGGAAAAATTTTTTAAAAAGATGTTTGGTGTATTTTTTTTCAATTCCTACGCCGTTATCTTTTACTGAAATGGAAAAACCATCGTTAACTCCTGCCGTCTTAATAACGACATGAGGGCGATCAGAGTATTTAATAGCATTTTCAAGCAGGTTTACCAATACCATGGCAATATGGGATCTGTCTGCAAAGATCTGAATATTTTCTTCTTCCAGGTCAAGCTCAATTTTTGCTTCTTTCTCCCGGATCATCGGGTCTATCTGGTGAAGCACGTCATTCACCAATTCATTCAGCGTGAAGATCTCTTTTTCAAGTTGCAGTTTGTTGTTATCGCTGGCGGCTGTTTTTAACAACCTTTCTACCTGATGCTGTAAATGTTCGGTCTGTTCTTTAACAATGCTGCTGTATTTTTTTAGCCGCTCCGGTTGTTTAACAATTGACGGATTGATCAAAACATCTGCCGCAAGTTTTATTACAGCAAGCGGTGTTCTGAACTCGTGGGTGAAATTATTGACGAAATCTTTTTGTATCTCATTAAGGGTTTGTTGCCTGTATAGATAAAACAAGCTCGCGGCAAAGGCAACCAGTGATATGAGTAATAAAATAGCGGCTACCAGCCAAAAGGTTAACTCGGCCAATATATATTGTTCACGGTGCGGAAAGTATAAAAGTATGTAAGGATAATCTTTAAGAATTGCAGCCTGGTTGCTTCCTTCGCTTAACGGATGTTTTGATGCTGCTGTAGGAAGGTAGTCTTCATAAACATATTTCTTTAAACTGTCATCATATACTGACAACCTGCAATCAGCCAGCACACCAAAATCCTGCAATTCATTTGTGAGATAGTATTTTAAAGTATCCCGGGGCGGAATACTATCTATTCTAACCAGAAAAGTATTTGCGTCCTGCTGCTCTATCAGTTTTTTTAATTCCAGGGCAGGGGAATCTACCAGTTCCATGTCTTCAAAGATGCCCCGGACACTTTTAATAATATTGGTATTGAACTGGCGTTCCTCCAGGGAGTAAACTTTTAGTAACCAGTATAACTGAACGATTACTATTACAGCAACCAGCAGGGTTGATACTAGCACGATCCATTTTAAAGTTGCTGAACGCATAGATACTTTTTAATCCAAAAATCAAAATTTATTACACAAATTATAATGTCAATTGGCTGCAA
>CAXSIE010000099.1:7183-13370 GCA_964237295.1 uncultured Flavihumibacter sp.
GTTTGATGATTGTTAAGTACTGGTTAACCTCCTCTTAAAATTTCTTATACGGGAAATACTTGTCCATCTTAGTGATTCATTTTAAAATAATTTATAAACCGTAATAACATGAGAAAATTAATTATTGCTGCGTCCATGCTTCTTGCTTTTACTACTTTTTCATTAGCACAAACAGCTCCTGCAAAGCCTGCTATTAAAACAACAACGAAAAAAGATTCAAAGCACACTACAACAACCAGCACTACTCCGGCCAAAACCAATGGCAGTACAAATACAAATACAAACACCAATACTACCACCTCTACAGGTCCGGTAAAGAAGGATGGCACTCCTGACAAACGCTTTAAAGCTAATAGCGCTACCACTACCACCACTACTACCCATACTAAAAAAGATGGTACCGCTGATAAGCGTTATAAAGAGAATAAAAAACCATAAGCCCATAAATATTTAATTATAAAATCTTTATCTTTTAAAATTATACGTTTATTATTTAAATATAATAATTATTGAAAATCGATTTAATCGTATTATTCATTTCGAATAAAAAGATTTTAGTAAGAAATTCTTAAAAAAATATAATATAATTAAATTTAATTATAAAATCTGTTCTGGATGGAAGGTTTTTAGGGTTTAAACGTCGCTGAAAAGCGACGTTTTTTTTGCTCTGTTCCAGGGAAACAAAGTAGCGGTTATGAATAAAGAAAGTTCCTGAAACATAAAGCAGCCGCTACCTTCTGAAAGTCAATCCTGGAATTTAATAGTTGATACAGGACCCTTCCGGCTTAAGCACTCACTATATCTTTCACATTACCGGTTCGTTTAAGCACTCCCCAGTTTTGCAGTTCTCCTTTTATTGCCCTTCTTACCGACTTAAACAACACATACCACATCAGCCATCTCCATACCAGCCTTTGCGGAATCAACCAAACGAGTTTGCTGATCTTTTCTTTTTCAAAACTAAAAGCCAGTACTGCTATAGCAACATCCACCAGCATAAAAATCAGGTAATACCAGCCGATCTTTGCTGCGTTGCCTGTTATCAGGCCAACAATCATAAAAAAATCAGCAAGCGGTATAACAGATGGAATAATATATTGATAGATAAGAATATTGGGTAGCGCTATCCAGCCGAGCGCTTTATACCTTGAATTAAAAAATGCATCCCGGTGTTTCCAGAAAGTTTGCATTACACCGAAATTCCAGCGAAAACGTTGCTTGTTGAACATAGTAAGCGTTTCCGGGGCTTCCGTCAGCGCAAGGGCCTTGTTTTCATTTTCTATGGTATACTCACAACGCAGGATCCTTATGGTTAAATCGCAATCTTCCGCAAGGGTATCTACCGTAAAACCGCCGGCATCTTCAATAGCCTGTTTACGAAATGCTCCGATAGCCCCGGGAACAACAATAATGGAATTCAGTGCGGCAAATGCTTTACGGTCGAAGTTCTGGCTGCTGATGTACTCTATAGATTGCCATTTGGTGAGCAGGTTAACTTCATTGCCTACTTTAACATTACCTGCAACGGCGCCCACTTTCAAGCTGTGTGGTGAACCGCCAATAAAATGTCTCATCAGAAGAGACACCGCATTGGGCAGTAATTTTGTATCGGCATCAATACAAACTACTAATTCCGCTTTTGATTGAAGGATGCCGTAATTAAGGGCAGAAGCTTTCCCTCCGTTTGGCTTGGTAAGTATTTTTATTGCAGTATTGTTTTTAAAAGCAGCACTTACTTTTTCAAAAGTGCTGTCCCTGCTTCCATCATCAACAAAAATAATTTCGAAATTGGGATAATCTGTTTTTAACAGGTTCTCTAAAGATGTTACCGCATTCAATTCCTCGTTATAAGCCGGCACTATAATGCTTACTAAAGGCGCACCGGATTGTAACGGAAGGGCAGGGTACATCATTTTCTTTTCCCTGATTTCCTGTTTAATGGCAAAAAATGCCAGGAACAGAATCCTGCTTACCGATAAAATTATAAATACTATAAATACGGAAAAAAGGATATGACCACCCCAGTATCCGAATTCCGCAAGCAGGTAATTAAACTGTATTAAGTAATAGCCACTGCCTCTGGGTACTTCCGGCATCAGGTCATCACGTTTTTTATGTAAGATAGCAGCTACTGTGGTAAACGTGTAGCCTCTTTTTTTAAAATACTCAATGATCTTAGGGAGTGCATCCACCGTAGACTGGCGTCCTTTTCCACCGGCATCATGAAGTAAAATAATATTGCCGCTTTGACCGGCAGCAGTAAGTTCTTCTTTACGCCTGATAATTCTCCGGAAGATGGTATCTGCCTCAACGCCTTCTTCCCAATCTTCAGGATCAATGGATTCACCTATGTCGAGATAGTTACGGGTACGCGCCAGCGATATTGGGATCAGCTCATCCATTTTTTCGGGTTCCGAATCTGCATTAAAAGGCGCCCTGAACATAATGGTGGAATGGCCGGTAATGCATTCGATCAGCAAACGGGTGGATTCCATTTCAAGGATGGCGCGGCGGGTACTGATTTTCGATACATCCGGATGGGTAAAAGTATGATTGCCTATTTCATGTCCTTCTTTGTAAATACGCTTAACCAGCGGAATGTTATTTTCGGCATTGATGCCCACCATGAAAAAAGTAGCGGGTACATGCTCCTGGCTGAGAATGTCCAGTATTTTCGGTGTGTATTTCGGATCAGGTCCATCATCAAAAGTGAGCACCAGCTTTTTTTCATCCGCCTGCCCGTACTTCTGCACAATAAATGTTGACGGTAACGTATCGTACTTTTCTTCACTGATAAGCATTTCAGCGGTATCGATCTCGGGGATAATCACCCCATTCTTTGGGGTGGAAAGAATGTCAAGTACCTCACCTTCCCCTTTATAATCAACATCATCTGAAGATTCAACGTTGGTAAAATCTTTAAAGTTGAATGATAACAGGTCTTCTTTGAGCATGCTCTTATTATAAAAATCCCAGATGCGGCTGTCTTCAGCACCCAGCCTCCAAAGCGCTACACCACTTAACCCATATTCCGTAGCAAAACGCATGGTATTGAAAGTAGTGGCGGCATCGGTAAAATATACCGTGTGCGTCACATTGTTATCGTCATCATATGTAAAGCTCAGGTTGTAAGTATCGTTATTAAATTCTATGGTACCTTCTTCATCCCGCGCTATGGCAAGTGCCTGCTGGTAAGTAACGCTTTCGCCCTGATCTCCCTTGGGCCAGTCATAGCCGCCATAACCACCCAGGGCCAGGATCATTTTTGACACAGGGATTTTTTTTACCGCATCATCAACAACTGCTTCGATCCACTTCTGATCGCATATCGGCCCGGGAGCCCCGTCACCGGAAAATTCATCATAAGCCATTATAAAAAGATAATCATTGTATTTGGCCAGCTTCTTATAATCATAGTCGGTATTAAAAGGAATAATGTCCTGGGTTACCAATAATTCCCGGGCATGCAGTTTTTCATAAAGCTCTTTCTGAAAAGCAACCAAAGCGGCATCATCATTCTGATCCAGTTCTTCAAAGTCAACATTAACGCCAACAAAATTATTTTTTACCAACTCGTTAATAACATCATTGATCAGTTTCTCTCTTTTTGCTTTGTTGGTAATAATGCGTTTAACAGCATCCCCGTGAAATATTTCGTTTTCATTGTTAGAAAGTATCGGCATGATTTTAACGCCGGCATTTTTCATTACATCATAGGCGCGCTGGTCTTTTCTTATAATCAGGGTGTCTGCCTTAGCATCAATAAACATCCATTCCGGGATCACCAGGTTCAATTTTGAGATATTTCTTTGCAGTGAATAGAACGATTGAGGATCCCAGGTTACATAAAAGGCAGAGCGGATGCCGCATGGAAATTTTGTAAATGCGTTGAAGTCCTCATCAGTATTCGGATGCTGGGTGAATGTATTATTGAGCAGTTCGCCAGGCTGCATTCTTATGGGCCTGAATTCTCCTTGCAGGTAGGGTTTCTGTTCGTTGATGTATTTTCTGAAGCCACCATATTGACGGGCTATCAAACTGTTTTTATAGACAAAAGACTGCGTGGAATCCAGTATTTTTTTGTATTGCTGACTTTTTAATTTTGGAAGAGACGGGGTATAGCCCCTTTGTAAAGTTATAGTTAGAACAATGACCCCGATTATAGCAATAATTCCTGCAATTCTCGAGGCCCATTGAAAACGCAGCCAGCGATTAGAGGAATTTGTTTGAAAGATTTGATTGGATGAAAGAGGATTCATAATGTTTTTTGGAACAGTCCACTATTTATAGATAATCAGTTATACCTTTTTCCATCAGCCGTCAGTTAAGGCTGGCAAGTAGCTGACGGCTGATGGAAAATTATTACGGAGTTTAATACTTAGCCAACATCAGTAATCAAGATCGAGCCTTAGCCTGTCTTTTAATTCTTTTACAAGCGGATATTGGTCTGCAAGCTTTTGAAATTGCTCCCGCGCGTTCAAAGGCATATCAAATTTTTCTGTTACTTCCGCCTTGTCTTTAACCTGCAAGGTATAGCTGAGCGTTTTATTGTTAAACCAAGCCTGCAAATGTTCGCATAACTGTATCCGTTGCTGGTCTATAAATTTTAATTCGAGGTTGTTATTGGTGATAACCTCAAACAGATTGTTGTTAATAATATTAAAGGAGGCCCTGTCGAAACTTTGAGCGGCAGGATTCTTTGCTTCCCTTAATAATGCTGTGTATTTATTCCAGGCGTTTTGCAGTTCCTCTGCCACAAGGGGTTTTATAATGATAGCGGTTCCGGCTTCGTTTGATTTAATGTACTGTTGCCTGATTTTACTCAGCGCTCCTAATCTGGTAGAAGGTGTGGTGGTTTTTAAATCAGCCGGTTCTTCCTGTTTTTTGTATTCGCCCGTTTTTGCTGCTGAAGTATTTGTTTCCGGTTTATCAACCTCAATTATCAGCTTTGCTTCAGAAGCAGGTTCCTGCACGATATTATCAGCAGGTTGTAAAGTGCTCTTTTCAGCATCTTTCTTCCTAAACTCAATTACAGGCAGGTATTTAAAAGCCAGCGGGACCGCCTTACCCGTTAGTTTTTTTTTTGCACCGTCGGTAGCAGATAATTCCAACGCCTGTTGCAGGTAACAAAGTTTAATTAATGCCAGTTCTATATGCAGTCTTTTGTTCCTGGCGGCTTTGTAATTAATTTCTGCTTCGTTTAAAACATTTAATGAGCTGATAATATAGGCAGGCGAAATTTTTTTAGCAGTTTCAAGGTACCTGTCTTTAAAGCTTTCCACCACTTCCAGTAAACCGGCAACTCTTTCATCAAGGCATACCAGCAGGTTCCTCAAAAATTCCATGAAGCCATTCAACACCATATCGCCTTCAAAGCCTTTGCTGTTGATATCATCATATAATAATAGGATGGAAGCAAGGTCCTGTGCAAGCATGCCATCTATAAATTTAAAATAATAGCCGGCATCCAGTATATTGAGGTGCTCAAGTGTGTTAGCATAGGAAAGTTCCCCGTTAGTAAAGCTAACGATCTTGTCTAAAATGCTCAGCGCATCCCGCAGGCAACCTTCGCTTTTTTGTGCAATTACCTGCAGAGCCGCTTTTTCAGCTTTTACTTCTTCCCTGTCGCAGATCTCCATCAGGTGTGTAACTGTATCGTTGAGAGTGATGCGTTTAAAATCAAATATCTGGCAACGCGACAAAATTGTGGGCAGGATCTTATGTTTTTCAGTAGTTGCCAGAATAAAAATGGCATAAGGAGGAGGTTCTTCCAGGGTTTTAAGAAATGCATTAAAAGCTGATGTACTCAGCATGTGTACCTCATCAATAATGTACACTTTGTATTTTCCTGCCTGAGGTGCAAAGCGCACCTGTTCAACAAGGGAGCGTATATCGTCAACAGAGTTGTTACTGGCTGCATCCAGTTCATGAATATTCATGGATGCACCTTCATTAAAGGAGACGCAGCTCCTGCAATTATTACAGGCTTCGCCGCTTTTAGCAAGGTTCTCGCAATTAATGGTTTTAGCCAGTATTCTTGCACAGGTAGTTTTTCCAACGCCTCTCGGCCCGCAGAATAAAAAAGCATGTGCGAGCTGGTTATTTTTTATAGCGTTTTTTAATGTGGTAGTAATATGTTCCTGCCCTACCACTGTTGAAAAGTTCTGGGGCCTGTATTTACGTGCAG
>CAXSIE010000100.1:0-350 GCA_964237295.1 uncultured Flavihumibacter sp.
ATATTCGCCCAGTTTTTATAACCAAAGTTTACGCTGCCAAAGCCTGAGATCAGGGTTGATGTTATATTCGATTCACCAACACCCGGGATACCTGTGTAAGCAGATACATTCTGTAAGGTAGGGATAGAAAGGTTGCTACCTGATACACTCAGGTTTTTAGCATAATTTTTCCGGTAAGAAGTTCCTGCCAGCACTTTCAGGTTAAAATCACCGAAATCCTTATCTGCATTAGCAATCAGTTCATTTGTAATTCTGGAAGTAAACCTGGAATAGTCACTAACCGCCGCTAACTTGTCATTACGCGCCTGGTAAATAGGATAAGCTTTTGCAAACGGGGAATAAAAAATTGC
>CAXSIE010000100.1:360-10200 GCA_964237295.1 uncultured Flavihumibacter sp.
TTAGATGCAGTTAAGCTTAACCTGTCTGTAATATTTAACCAGCTGAATACCTTGGCGTTCAGCGCTACAGTACCTACAATTTTGTCGAACCTGATTTTTTCCCTGAGTCTGTCAGCATCTTCATATGGGTTTGCATAATAATCGTTGTAGAAATGATTGTGATCGGCCCACTTGTAGTTTACATAATCTTTATAGCTTGTTATCGGTATGTTTCCCGGTGAGTTAATTAAATCATTATATACCCCTGCAGTGGTTGCATTTGAGTTTTGCAATATGTAACTCAGGTTCGTCTGCAGATTAAAGATGCCGAATTTCCTGTTAGAGTTTAACCGCACACTTGACCTGCGTGCCTCATCCCCCGGCATGATACTTTTTGTTTTAACATCCTGTACTGATAAATAAATATCACCTCTTTCGTCACCTGAGCGTACGGAGAAATCGTTTTGTATGGTTAAGCCTGTTTCAAAAAAACGTTCCTTTTCTCCGGGTATATAGCTGTACTTAACTTTTTGGGTTACACCATTTTCATCCGCCCTTCCAACCAATACGGAATCTCCGTTAAATCGAAGCCCCCAGGATTGGTTTTCAATCGGATCGTAGGTTCCATCGCCAAACTGATCATAAGCCGACCCGCTTCCAAAGCGAGATTGAAGATCCGGCATGAAAGATAATTTTTCGAAATAAGTAGTGTTCCCTATGGAGATCTCCGGCTTTTTTGAGGTCCCTTTTTTGGTAGTTACCACTATTACCCCGTTAACGCCATCAGGACCGTAAAGAGCGGAACTGTTTGCGCCTTTCAACACGTTTACATTTTCAATATCGTTCGGGTTAAGGGTATTGATATAACTTAAGGCAACCGGGGAACCATCAATTACCAACAGCGGCTGGTTATTTCCTGTCAGGGAACGAATACCTCTTAATACGATACGGGTGTCGGCAAATACACCGTTATTTATGGTACTTACCTGAAGGCCGGATACTTTGCCTACAAGGCCATTTTGTAAATTGGTAGTTTTAGCCTGAGTCAGTTCATCAGATTTAATAGTGGCTGAAGAATATCCCAAAGACCTGGCCTGTCTTTTTATACCCAGGGCAGTTACAACAACTTCGTCCATTTGTCCGGTTCCTGTCATGAGAACAACAGTTTGAACGGGGGCATTGGTAGGAGTGAATAAAGATTCTTTGTAACCTGAAGCAGAAATTGATAACTTGGCGTTTGGTGGAAGCGCCAGTTTGAAGTTACCTTCAGCGTCGGCTGTGGTACCAAACTTTTTACCGGCATCCATAACGCTTGCAAACGGGATTGGTGCCCCTTTTTCATCTCTCACAACTCCTGTAACGGAACGGTTTTGAGAATAGGCTAATGCATAAAGCATTAACACTAATAAAAGCGTAATACATTTTCTCATGTGCTAATTTTGATTTAAATAACCAGTTTAACCTGGCATACCACTAGGTTAAAACAATTAAGAAAAAATAAAGAATATGTTAAAAGTAATAAAATTTATATTAATTAACGTTCAAATAACACTAAATAATTAAAAAATAGTTAATTAAAGGGTATAAAATAATAACTTATTCCTTTTATATACATATAGATTTTTTATTAATTATTAGCTTCTGGAGTACTTTATAATGCGAGGATAAAAAAAATTACATTATCTCCTGAATGAAAGCCTTCTTTTTAGTATGCCTGGTGTTACCGGTTATCGCTTGTTCTCAGTCGACCAATTTTGACTTTGAGCGGATAGATAGTACTCATTTGCCGGAAGGATGGCCCTTTTTTTATAAAAAGACAGGAAAAGCATCGGTAGATTCTATTATTGTAAAAAATGGGAAGTACTCCTTTAGGATAGAAAGAAAAGAAGGTGATTCAGCGCAGTTTACATCCAGCAGATGCATTACACCCGTTACCTTTAAAGGCCTCACTATAACTTTTAAAGCCTGGATAAAAACGGATAGCATCTATAAAGGTTTTGCCAACCTTTACATGCGTGCAGATGATGAAGAGCCATTGGCATTTACAAACAGCCAAAATAAAATCCCTGCAAGCACAAACTGGACGGAATTCAGTATTTCTGCACAGCTTCCTGCCAAAGCAAGGCGCATATTTACTGGCTTTACCCTTAGCGGTTATGGCAGGATGTGGATTGACCATGCTTCTTTGCTCATAGATAGCATGCCGGTAGAAGCGTTGCCTAAGGTAACTGTCTTCAGGTTTGAAAGACAGACGGAACTTCAAAAATCAGCCGTATCAATACCTAAACATCTCGCTGCATCGCAACTCGAAAATCTTGAAGTGCTTTGCAGGGTATGGGGATTTGCAAAATACTTTCACCAGCAGGTAGCAAAAGGAAAAATAAACATGGACTCCGCCTTATTTAAAATACTGCCTGATATAATTAAAGTAACGGGAAAAAATGAACGAAGCCGTTTACTGGTGCAATGGTTAAACGGGCTGGGAACAATAAAAAATTGCGATACCTGCAATCAAATCAGCAAGAGTGAAATCTTCAGGGAGCCGGATCTCAGATGGATGGAAAACCGCAAAATATATACAGCGGATTTAACCAAAAAACTAACAGATATTTTAAAAAACCGGAATGCTGACATAAATTATTATGTTGACAAGTTTGCTACGGACAACCCTGATTTCAGTTATGAAGCCAAATACAAAATTAATATCGCTGGTGATGATGGCATGCGTTTACTGGCCTTGTTCAGGTATTGGAACAGTGTTGAATATTTTTTTCCATCTAAATACCTTACTGCTGAAAACTGGAACCGTGTACTTACTGCCTTCATACCATTGTTCATAGCTGTAGATACGGATGTTGATTATAAGCTTGCCTGTGCAAAGCTGGTTTCAGTCATACATGATACGCATGCGGCCAACATTTTTAAAGACTCCACTTACTATAATTATTTTGGCAACTACTTTTTACCTTTTTCCTTAAGTTTTATCAAAAACAGGCTGGTGGTTAAATTTTACCGGTATGATTCGTCAGGCAGGGCATCCGGGCTTGAGCCGGGAGATGAAATTATATCCATTAACAACATGTCGGTCCGGCATCTGGTGGATTCTTTGAAACCATACACTCCTGCTTCAAATCAAGCTGCATTGTACCGTGATATTGCTTCTAAGCTGGAAAGGAGCCGGGATACAAAGGGCAGCATGGAAGTTAAAAAAGGAAAACAAGTGAAAAAGATAGAGGTGCAGTATTACTGGTATCGTAATATTGGACGCTTAACAAGAAGCAGCTATACCAGTATTTACCCCATGTATAAAAAGCTGGATACACAGGTTGGATACATTAACCTTGAAAAAATACAGACAGATTCACTGGCCACAATTTTCAAAACGCTGAAAAATACAAAAGGCATCATCATAGACATCCGGAATTATCCTTCGGATTTCATGCCTTTTGCGATGGGTTACTATCTCAAACAAAGTAAAACCCCGTTTGTAAAGTTCAGTTACTCCGATTATTCCTTTCCGGGCAGGTTTTATATGTTCGAGGGTTTACAAAACGGAGGAGCGTATCCGGATTATTACAAAGGCAAGGTGGTGATACTGGTAAATGAAGAAACCCAAAGCCAGGCGGAATATACAACCATGGCTTTAAAAACAGTACCGGGTTCAGTAGTCATAGGCAGTCAGACAGCAGGCGCAGATGGGAATGTATCGGATATATATTTCCCGGGCGGACTGAGTTCCTATATAAGTGCATTAGGAGTTTATTATCCTGATGGAAAAGCAACGCAGGGTATAGGAATCGTTCCGCAAATCATCTGCAAACCAACCATTGAAGGAATTAAAGCAGGAAGGGATGAATTAATAGCAAGAGCCATGAAATGGATAAATGAAGGAAAATGACCGGAAGAATTCATGCTTAACACCACTACATCAATCCTTCTTATTATACTTTTTCTTAGCTACATTCTCTAATACCACAAATGGTATATGTACATCCCAGTCGGGCTCAAAATTCTGCTGGTTGATAAAACCTTTTGAGTAATTACCCAATATGATATCAGGGTCACCGTCATGGTCATAATCATTTACATTCATGCAGATCCATCTTCCGTACAACTCTATTGGCAGGGAATGGGGAATAAAATGCAATGGTTTATCCTGTTGAAAGCAGATGAATTTTTCTGACGGATTATTTTTAAGATCGGCAAAAAAAGCTATAGCGGCAATATCAGGATTTCCATCCATATCAAAATCAGCCACTATTGCTTTTGTACATCCGTTTACCGGATAAAACCAGGATTGCTTAAATTTATTATTACCCTCGTTCATAAAAATATATATACCATGAAATGGCTTGAGTATCATGGAATAATCACTGTTATCTCCACAGGTATATAAAATATCCGGCAGGCCATCTCTATTAAAGTCTGCCAGTTGAATACTTGTTGATCCAAAAGCAGGATTGAAACGCAACAGGTTTTCTGAAGTAAAGCCACCATGGCGGTCATTTGTAAATAACCATATCCCTTCTTCAGCGTGTGCAAACAGGCAAATGATATCAGGCCATCCATCATGATCAAAATCACCGGTTATTGCCTGGATGGCACCGGGCACTTCCCGGATTATTTTTTTTAAATATTTTTGACCGGCCGTTTGCTGCAATAGGTATAACCCGCCGTAGTTATGGCCAAATCCGCACACAACCCAGTCGGTTAAACCATCCTTGTTAAAATCACCGGGGATCGCTTCAACCGGACGGAGTAACTTATCAGCTAACACTTCAACCCGTGGGGTTTTACTATCAAGATCAAGTTGCACCAATGCCCCCAGTGGATCATCAATTGCCTGCATTGTTCCTATCAAGGTAAACATAGCTTTTACACTATCATAGGGTTGTTTTATAAAAGTTACATTTACCGCGGGAGAAGGAAAGCGATAAACAGGTGCGCCTTTCAATTGAAGGTTCCATTGGTATAAGTCGTTGTTATCATCGCAGGTGTAAATTTTATCATTGCTTGTATCAAATGCTACCATTAAAGTGGAAGCTTTTCCCGGTGTTAGCATAGCCGGTTTCCTGAGATTAAAAACAAACCAGTCCTTTACCGGAGAAACGGCTGCCTTTGACTGTTTTAAAGTATCAGGTGCGTGTTCTTTATAGTATGCTACCAATTTCAGCCAATCGTTAAGGGATATGTTTGCTCCTGATGCGGGGTAATACTGATTTTTGCCCCAGACATTCATACCCAGCTTCGGTGCCATGGCGGGAAGCACATGATCTGTCCATGATTTTTTATTCAACATATCCGGTTCAACCAGTAAATGACACCTGTTGCAATATTGCAACATCAATTGCCTGCCGGTATCAATAGAAGCTATTTTAATATTGTCAGATGGATGTTGCCCTGCATCCTGACAACCAAATAGAAATACCACCGCAAGTGCAGGTAAAAAATAAAACTGATAACGGAGGACAATATTTCTAGCAGTAGCGGGGAACATGGATTAAAATTAATTCAGGCAACCCATACATCTGTCTTTCGAACCTGATTTTTTGTATCAGGCAAAAAAAAGAGGGAACATATTGCTCCCTCTTTTAATCATCTTTAAAAATACTACTTATAATTCGGATTTTGTGTGAGTGTTGGTTTGCCGCTAACGGTGCTTAAATCTATCTGACGTTGCGGAATAGGGTAATACTCATTTTTTCCCTTATTAAAATGACCGGTTTTCACATCTTGCGTAATAGTAGACTGGTAGGCAAAGTACTTATTGATCTCCTGGTCGGCAATGCCCCAACGAACGAGGTCGAAGAAACGATGTCCTTCCATAGCGAGTTCAATTTTTCTTTCATAATAAATGGCTTTCAAAGCATAATCTTTACCTCCCCCGGCAAAATTACCTGCAGGATAATTTGCTATCATATAATTACTGGATGGAACGGTAGAGAACCCATCGGCCGGTTTAGTAGGATCTTTATACTGGTAAACGATGTTTACAGGTTTAGCTGCACGGGTACGTACCATATTTACATAATCCTGTGCTTTTGCCAAATTTCCCTGTTGTGCTTCTACTTCGGCTGCCATTAGCAATACATCGGCAAAACGAATTACGAGCACGTTTATAGAGGTGCCGGGCGCCCATGAACCTGCATCTTTATCGGTTGCTTCATTGGCTTTCCAGTAAATATTCTTTTTTGGCGCATAGGCACCACCGTAAGCCTGGTCACGAATCCAATCCTGTCCAGGATGATTACCCCAGTCGAGATATGGTATTCCGCGGCGGCCCACTGTCCAGTCTAACCTTGGGTCAATAGGACCTGCATCAGGTTTGGAAGCGCCTTCCAGACCCTGGTCACTTTTTTTAGAGTGTGCATTGTAATCATCAAGATAAGGGAGTTTGGTAATAGGGTCCGTGCGGAAATGATTCACCAGTTCCTGCGTTGGCTGGTAAAATCCGCAGCAGCCGAAAGGACTGTTGTAAGGAAAATTCAACATCTCACCGGCGTTAGCGTTATCTATATTATTTGGTACAACGCCTTTAGCCATCTGGATGGCAAATACTGATTCTTTGTTATTTTCGGCAGATGGAAGAAAGTTGTCTTCATAATAATCAGTTAAACCATATACAAGCCCGTTACTGGTTTTTCCGCTGGTGATCACCGCGTCGAAAATCGGTTTGGCATCAGTATATTTATGTTCATACAGGAACGTTTTAGCAAGGTAGGATCCTGCCGCCCATTTGTTTACCCTTCCTACTTCCGATTGGGTTTCCGGAAGATTATCATAAGCAAACTTAAAATCTGTTTCAATTTTGGGCCAGATATCAGTTGTATTTGGCTGTGCAAAATCGGTTATTGTTTCATCAATCCAGGGTATCATGTTGAACATTTTCTTCAGTTCAAAATAAAAATGGGCTCTGATGAAACGAGTTTGCGCTTCAACGTTTTTCTTTTCAGCATCTGTCATGTCCTTAACCTGTGGAAGAACCCTTAACACCGCGTTGGTCCTGGATATTCCTTCGTAGGCTGTTTTCCATTTGCTGTTAAAGAAACCGTTGCTCGCGTCAGTATAAAAATTTACGATCGGATCAATGGCGTTTTGATCACCGCTATAACTTCCTTTAGAAGCATCTCCTGAAGCTACGCTACCATAAATCCAATTGGTAGGCGATGCTTCCCATGGATTAGCTGCACCTATGCCTCCCTGGCCGTCGAGAGCACCGTAAGCACCTATCAGCAATGCGTTTACGCCGTTTTTATTAGAAAGCACATCGGCACTTAAAGCACCCAGTGCCGGCTGGGTTAAAAATTCTTTCTTACAGCCGTAAAACAAAGGAACCAGTAACAACGCAAATAAAAAATATCGTGATGTTTTCATGTTAATAAAATTAAAATTTATAAGCTTTCATTAAAAAGTAATACCAACACCTACCAGAAATGTTTTTGAACTTGGGTAAGGACCTTCATCCACTCCGAAAGTATCTCCTCTGTAGCTACCCGTACTTGAAGCAGGAATTTCCGGATCGGCACCGGTATATTTGGTGATAGTAAACAAATTGGCAGCAGACACATACACCCTCATTCTTTGAATACCTACCCTGTTAAAAGTTTTTGCAGGCAGGTTATAGCCAAGCTGCGTGTTCCTTGCCCGCAGGTAAGAACCGTTTTCAACAAAATACGAGTTGGGAACACTGTTGGAGCTGAATGAACCGTTGGTTTCCTGGATAGGTGCTTTGGCATTGTGATTCTCAGCAGTCCATGAATCATACAAAGCAGTTTTACTTTTCACACCTGTAAAACCACCAAAAAAGTCTGTCCAGTATTTCACGTTGTTCCAAAGGTCATTACCCTGAACGCCGTAGAAAAATATACTGAAATCAAAACCTTTGTATGCCAGTCCGAGGTTAAGGCCGTAGCTGAATTTAGGATTTGGATTTCCTATAAAGGTTCTGTCAGCAGCTGTAATCTGACCATCGCCGTTAATATCTGCATACCTGAACCGTCCTACTTTGATATCGTTCTGAAAAACCCCGCTTGGAGCTTTAGTATTGGCAGCGGTAATTTCAGCGGCATCATCCCAGAAGCCGTCTACTTTGTATCCGTAGAATTGGCCAACTCCTTGTCCGACCTGGTTCCTGATAATTGTACTGCCTGTAAACCTGCGTGATTCAGGTATATCATAATAAGGCGTAGTACCTGAAATATTTGTGATCTCATTTTTATAAGTGGTAAGCGTAGCCGTTGCATTAAAACGAAGGTTCTTGCTTATATCGAAGTTGCCCGTTAAAGAGAGGTCAAATCCATTATTCTTCATAGAGGCGATGTTCACCGTTGGAGCAGTTGCCTGTCCGGATGTACCGGGAAGTTCAGGTGCAAACAACAGGTCCTTTATATCTTTCTGGTAATAATCACCGCTGAATTCAAGTTTACCACCAAAAAAAGAGGCATCTATACCAAAGTTTGAGTTTACATCACTTTCCCATTTTGCATCCGGATTTCCGATACGGGTCTGGCGCAATCCCGGCGTCAATGTATTTCCGCCTGTGATTGGATAAGAGGAATTAGTCTGACTAAGCCCATAAGTATAAAATGCATTACCGGCGCTTACATTAAACTGGTTACCCATGATACCCCAGCTTGCACGCAGTTTAAGGTCTGAGAGCCATGTTAAACCCTTCATGAATTCTTCCTGCGACAAACGCCAGGCAGCACTCACTGCAGGGAACACGCCGTATTGTTCGTTAATACCAAATTTTGAAGATCCGTCACGACGGACAGTTGCCCCAACAAGATATTTACCATCATAACTATAATCCAATCTTCCGATCAGGGAGAACAGCGTTTCATTATAACGGCTGCTTACCGTATTTCTATCTCCGGTACCTGTACTTAAATTGGTATAGTTAGGATCAAAAGTAAAGAAGGAACTTCTGGCGGCATTAAAGTTGGTACCGAAATTCTGATTAGATTCTGTTCCTACCAACACTTTCAAACTGTGTTTATTAAATTCCTGGTGATAGCCAAGCGTATTTGTCCAGGTGAAATTATAACCGTGGTTTGCTGTTTCCGTATAAGTATTGGTGGTTACGTTTTCTACATTTTCATATTCCGGGTATGCGAAACTGTTTCCTGCATAAGACCAGCTTTCACCACCAAAGCTGCTGCGCAAAGTAAAATGCTGCAATATATCAGCTTCGGCAAAAATATTTCCAAAAGCACGATTAGAAAGCCCCTTATTATTAGCGGTTCTCTTCTGAATGGCGACAGGGTTGCGGGCATTACCTAGATCAGGAGCGCGCGTTCCTGCAAAATTGCCCATGATATCATACACGGGTATGATCGGTTGCTCACGAAACGACATGCCTATGGCACTTCCTTCAGATAATGCGCCGATCCGGGGATTATCAATTACAGAAAGTTCCAGGTTTTCACCTATCCTGATATTTTTACTTATATTAAAAATGCTGTTAGAACGAAGGGTGTACCGTTTCTCATAAGTATTTATCAGGGTACCCTGTTGATTATAATAGTTCAAAGAAAAGAGATAGCTACCCTGATCTCCGCCTCCGCTTACAGCAATATTATGGCTTGTGATAGGGGCTTTTTTGAAGATCTCATGAAACCAGTCAGTTCCTGCTTTGTTAGCCTGAACGATCTGGTACATGTCTCCAGGAATAGACCCTGTATTATAAAATGGATCCACATGGTATTTAGCCGGATCTACAAGAGGGCTACCGGCAGGCAGGCCGCCTGCGCTTCCTCCCAGCAGGTAATCGGGTAGCGTATAAGTACCGCTACCATACTGCGCATTTTTCGGAGCGGCATTGCCTCCGTTTACCTGGGCAAGATGCGTGAGTGTCATCAT
>CAXSIE010000100.1:10210-13058 GCA_964237295.1 uncultured Flavihumibacter sp.
TCATTTCCGTAGGATTTAGTAAATGCCATACATTGCCTGAAGGGGGCACCTGTGAACCGTAATAAGCATCATACTGAACCTTCACTTTGCCTGATCCTTTACGGGTGGTTATAATGATTACTCCGTTAGAAGCACGTGAACCATAAATGGAAGCTGATCCCGCATCTTTAAGCACCTGCATTGAAGCAATATCATTGGGATTAATATCGCTTACATTTTGGGTAGGTATCCCGTCTACAACATATAAGGGCGCATTATTACCAAAAGTATTAAATCCCCTGATACGTACCTGTGGCGCTTCCCCCGGCTGACCCGATCCCACTACACTAACGCCTGAAGCCTGACCCTGCAACTGATTTTCTACACTTGCAACCGGTTGTTTGTTCAATTGCTCAACGTTTACAATTGATACCGCACCCGTAAGGTCTTTCTTTTTTTGTGAAGAATAGCCCGTAACAACCACTTCATTTAATGCAGAAGAAGTCTGTTGTAAATTTAAATTGATAACGGTATTGGTTCCGACGGTAATTTGCTGTTTTTCATAACCAATGGCAGTTACGATGAGAACAGTATTACCATTAGGAACTGTAAGTTTAAAAGAACCTTCCTGGGAAGATTGCATGGCAGTTTTTGATCCTTTGATTGTAATTGTCGCTCCGGCTATCGGATCGGCAGCGGTTCCGCCGGTTATTGTTCCGGTTATAATTTTTTGAGAAAATCCATTAAGGGAAATTAGAAAGAAAAGCAGATAAAAGCCATATGTGGCTTTACAGTTAATTTTTGATGACATAAGCAAAAGTTTGGATTAATGGCTGATTTTTGAAACTTATGTTAAGTTATTATGAAAACCGCTACGTCAATATGGTTAACATAACCTTACATTATATAATTCATAAACGGTTATTTATTTCATAGTTAAACACCCCTGATGCGCTCCTCCAAAGCAATTTTTTATTTTGTAATTATAATCATCTTTTAAATAAACGTCATAAGATCGTTTAATAAGAACAAATCCGGTCTTTACAGCAATTAGATTTTGGCAATGATTTTTGTGATAGACGGGAAGATTAATCAATGAAAGGTTATTATACTGCTAATTTATAGAATTTTGTTAACACTGTAATAAAATTTTACCCATTATGTTGAGTACTGAATGAAACTCTATATTAAAAGTTTATTTGTTAAGTGTATATACCTATAAACTAAGTACCACTGATTAAAAAAATAAAACTACAAACTCGTAAGCCGGATTCTGTTTCTAAACTATCATTTATCTGGGATGCTGATTGCTCGGCACCTCTTTCTGCCTACCCTTCCCGGTATAACCGCCGATAAGGCGATTATGTGAACGAGCAGCTCACCGGTATTACGGTAACGAATCAACGTAATACAAACCGGAATATACATGGCATTTCAGCATGCAAGGTTTACCCTCCCGGCATGTTGCCAAAACCGGGACGTAGGCTCTTACCCTACGTTTTCACCCTTACCTGATACCAGGCGGTAATTTTCTGTGGCACTATCTATCCAATGCGTGAACATGTTTCCATGAATCATCATCAGCCCGGCTGTTCACCGGTACATTGCTCTATGCTGTCCGGACTTTCCTTCCTCCATGCGGAGAACGATAGTTCGGTTTGTAGTTTTTGCTTTGCAGGTATAAGATTTGTGAACCACGAAGGCAGGGTGAGGCACAGTGCTTCTTTTTAATCTATTACCGTGTTTCACCGTGCCACCCTGTCTCCGTGGTTCACACCTCACACCTATTGTTCAGTACTGAAAATATATCTCCGTAGCTCCATAGCCATAAGAAGAATGATACTGATTTATAAACGATTTCACTTCTTTTTTATGCCTTAGCAATTCATGGATCTCATCCCTCAGCCGCCCGGTACCAAGTCCATGTATAACGATCAGGGATGGTTGCCGGTGGGCAACGGCCAGATCATAATATTTTTCAAACTGGTTTAACTGCATGCTTAATATTTCAAAATTGCTGAGACTTTTCCAATCATCCGTAATTTTTTCCATGTGAAGGTCTACAGAATATTTTGCAGGTTCCAGATGATGCCTCGCTTTAGAAGCATCATATACTTTAAAACCGCTGTTGGCCAGTTTTCCAATATCCATCTTCTCTTCCACCGGTTTATCAGGGTATGTATCAAACAATCTAAATGAAAAGGAAGGTTCATTTTTTGCTTTCAGTTCTTCTATTTTGCTGAAAACCTGTTTAGGACGCAGCTTCAATGAGGTTTCATAATGTTCAGACTTTTTACGATCCGGCGTGGTTAATGAAAACTCTATACTGAAAGCAGGACTGTCGTTGATCTTTTCGTACAATATATCATGCAGATAAAAGTCCTGGTTGTTAAATACCTGATTCTTCAATTCAAATTCAGGATCTCCCAGCAGATCAAGCTTATAATCAAAATTATAACCAAGAGATGTTCCGTTGATCAGGTAAACTTTTAATAATTCAACTACTTCATCACCAAATTCATCGTTACCGAATTTTGGTATGAACATAAGCCATACGCCATCCGTCTTTTTGCTTTTAGTAGTAACTTTTTCCCTTGGCACCTGATCGATATATGTTTTAGGAGCTTTTTTTTCGGGAAAAAGTTTCTTTTCGGTAAACTTTTTAAAGTAGGGATATTCAAGCTGGTCGTTATAAACAGGAAACTTTACGCCCCGTACTTCCACCATAACCATTTTATCGTTTATACTGTCTATCACCGTTCCTTCTTCATTGGAATGTTTTACTACGACCTTATCGCCAATTTCAAATTTCATATTGCAAATTTAGCTGATCATTTTTAAACAGGAGCGCAAAATAGCTCGCCGTCTT
>CAXSIE010000100.1:13068-13289 GCA_964237295.1 uncultured Flavihumibacter sp.
ACCTTATCTCCTATTTCGAATTTCATGTAGTAAAGTTAGGAAAAGTTCAGGTATGAGGTATGGGGTATGAATACAACCCCGAAGGAGTGACATGATTATAGAAAACGCAATTTTGTAAACGCGAACCCTGAAAGGGTGACATTAAGTGCCTTACACAAAAAGAATAATGCCACCCCTTCGGGCAATGTCATTAAGTTAAGCAGTTCTTTTTAATTACAAGC
>CAXSIE010000101.1:0-11094 GCA_964237295.1 uncultured Flavihumibacter sp.
CGATATCTTCATCCATATCGTCTTCATCCGAACCGGCAACATCTAAATCCTTACCCGATATTTTTGTACCTGAGCTTCCTTCATTGAGCGCATCACCTTCGTTATCCCTGTTGTCAAGAGCCGCTTCCCTGAGTAATGTATTATCTTCTGTGATAATATCTTCCGAAGCTGTTTTCAATGCTTTCTTTTCATCAGGATTTACATCAGCCTCATTGCCCATTACCAGATCACTATCTTCCTCTTCATCATCATCATTAAAAAGTCCTTCGCCTTCTTCATCATCCGAAGCTATTGTTACATCAGCAAACTGGTTTAACTGTAGTACATGTACATGCTCCTGCCCGGGAATATCTGATACATCCGGTAAATCAAGGGTAACCACTTCCTGTTTCATACGCTCTTCATCTTGTGGAGAGTCGTGAATGTCCTGGCCGTCTAATGATTTATTATGATTGGAACCCGGTGTGTTATCACTTTCAGCTTCATCGAAATTGGTATTATCAGGTATATTGTTCATAATATTTTTATAATCGAATAAGTTTCTGTTGAATGATATGAATTTAACTAAGGGTGCGTTCCTGCAATGATAATTGTTTATTGTTGGTGCCGGAAACTAAAGACTGGGCTTCTTTAAGTGCTGTTGCATAAGGTTGATTGAGTATCCTGCGAGGCAATGTCCCTTCTGGTGTTGATTGAGCGTCCCAAAGACCGGATTCATGCCAGGGTCTATGAAGATGATCCCAGTCGGGCCTGTCTATTATCGGATAGATACATATTCCCCATAACGGCAAGCCGTTTTTTATTACTGCGGCAGCTTCTTTTGCAACATATTCTATCCATAGTGGCCTGTCTTCTCCGGAATGACTGGTTTCTGTAATAACAAAGGGCTTTTCATACCTGTTATATGCCTCCGTTAATAAACTGCGTAAAGGTTTCCAACGGGGATCGGGTTGCAGGTTTCTCCAGGGTAAAATATCGGTATGTCCAACAATCCACTGGTTATCATAATAAAAATTAAACCCCATAATATCAAGGTAATCAGGTGAACCACCTAACTCAGGGCATATCTTTCCAGAAAGAATATCAACGGATTGGTATTGATCGTTGTGAACCCGTTTTGCATCTCTTATCTGGTCTTCAGATGCATTCAGCGGCGGTACTACCTGTACCAGCGGTTCGGTAGTAAGGATACGTACCGCAGGGTCTATTTCACGCATGGCAGCGATGCCTTCAATATAAGCCCTCATAAGAGCATATTTTACTTCCCAGCCCTGACCCCAGCAATAAGGGGAAGTGGCGCGGGCATCTCCGCCAAGCCATGATAGAAAGCTTACCTCGTTAATGGGTGTAACTATCAATGAATTATAAGGTTCCCGGGAACGGTAAAATTGAACAAAAGCCCTGCAAAATGCAGCAAACCGCCTGGCAAACATGGGATGCAACGGCGTCAGGTCATCCGGAAATCCAAAATGACAGATATCCCATACCTGCTGAATATTATGAAGACGGCCTTTGTCCATCATTATTTTCAATGTGCTCCAGTCATATTGATAAGCTGTTTTTTCTACCTGGCTCCACCTTACTCCTTCCCTGACGGTACGAAAGTTATAAGGAACGAGTCTCTGGTAATCCTGGTCAATGAGCTGGTAATGACCAGTAATATGTAAAAAGTCCACCCTGTTGCCAAAGGCATTTAATTGATCGGTGCACTCGTAACCTGCCATCCAGAAAGAGTTAAAAGGATTGATCAAATTTTCATTTGTTGTTAAATTATCATAATTCGGGGAGAAAACCATACAGTTATACCTTTTAGAATATGTAAAAATAGCCATTAGTCCATTGTTTGTAATTATTATTAAACCGTACGGCTACATTGCAAAGAACTGTAATGAAAAATCCATGCCGGGTAGCTGAGTGAAGATACCTGAAAGCCGAAGGCATTAACTTTCAGGGTTCGCTATCTTTTCATGATTGATCCATGCATCAGAAGATTGTTTCCAGTATTGAAAAACTTTCAGAATAATGGAAACGGCTATCAGTGAAACACCCACCTGGGCAAAGAAAATAATATGGTTGGAATTCTCCCCGTTAACTAACTGCCTTTTTAAGATGATTCCAATAAAAGCCCATATACCTACCAATCCAAAAGCTATATTGTTTTTAAAAAGTACCAGGTACACATTCAGTATAGTACCGATGGTAATCATTACAACGGTCCACCAGTAAGGAGCAATGCCGGCCCCGTTCCAACGCAGGTGTACCAACAATGCAGTAATATTTGCAATAGTAGCGATGCTTATCCATCCCAGGTAAAGGCTAAAAGGAAAATCAAGCAATAACTTTTCTGCAGGTTTTTTAAAAGAAAGCGCGAGGTGCAGCCTTTCATGAATGGTTATCAAACTGATCAGTATAATGAGCATAATACAAACTGAAACAAAAACCAGCTCATAGTGCCAGGCCACGATCCAGCTTGCATTGGCCAGACAGTTAACGATAAAAGGCCGGGAGATATTTAAAATTTTTTCCCGTGAAGAATGTCGTGTTTTAAACAGCACAATTAACTGGAAAACTATAAAACCTAGCAGCGAAAGGTATATAAGGCTCAATATAGAAAAAGTTAATCCTGCGGGTGTAAAAAGGTTGGGGTACTGATCGGAAAGCTGTCCGGTGCTTTTACCGTTTAACGGCAATACAACTGCCAGGGTATTCAGCACTATTACCAGTACAAAAGCAATTATATGAAGGATCGCAAGTCCTTTTTTGGAAGTTACCGGGTTATTATCGCTCATAATATAATCTGATATTATAGTGGTATGAAGTTCAGAAATTTAAATGCCTGGAGGTTTTTTGGTTAACGGTTTTATTAGAATAAAACTATTTATTTGAACAGAAAATAAATAAATCGGGATTTAAAAATTACTTATTAATCCACTCACAGTCTTTCTTCGGTACAAATATTTTCTTTTAACACAGAGAACAACCAGAGGAGGAAACGCGGAGGGCACAGAGAAATTTCTCTGTGCCCTCCGCGTTTCCTCCTCTGGTTGTTCTCTGTGTTAAAACCCCTTCAACTCAACACTAAGATCCATTTGCATTATCCTTCCACCACTTCCATATAGCTCTCAACAGGTTCACAGGTACATACCAGGTTCCTGTCGCCATAAGTATTGTTAACCCTGGAAACAGAAGGCCAGAATTTGTTTAACACAAGGTATTCCAAGGGGAATGCGGCCTGCTGTCTTGAATAGCTGTGCGTCCACTCATCAGCGGTAATTACTTTTAGCGTATGGGGAGCATTCTTTAATGTATTATCTGCCTTGCTGCTTTTGCCTGATTCAATGTCTTTAATTTCCTGATGAATACTTAACAGTGCATCACAGAAACGGTCTAACTCCGCTTTATTTTCACTTTCCGTAGGCTCTATCATAATGGTACCCGGCACCGGGAAACTAAGCGTAGGCGCGTGAAAGCCATAGTCCATCAGCCGCTTGGCAACATCTTCTGCTTCAATACCGGCTGATTGCTTAAAAGGACGGAGGTCTACAATAAATTCATGAGCGCAGGTGCCGCTTTTGCCGGTATACAGGATTTTATAATTTTTTTCAAGCCTTGCCTTCATATAATTAGCGTTCAGGATCGCATACTGGGTAGATTTCTTCATGCCTGCAGTTCCCAGCATTTTTATATAGGCATAACTGATAAGAAGTATGCTTGCCGAGCCATAACGGGCTGAGGATACTGCGTGAAGGTGCTCCTGTTTTTCAACAGGTGTTACTCCTTTTGTAATATGTCCGGGTAAATAAGGTGCAAGTTTTTTATTTACGCAGATAGGGCCCATACCGGGTCCGCCGCCGCCATGAGGTATGGAAAAAGTTTTATGCAGGTTCAGGTGACAAACATCTGCACCGATAATACCCGGTGAAGTCAGGCCCACCTGGGCATTCATATTGGCTCCGTCCATATAAACCAATCCACCCTGATCATGAATGATGCTGCAGATTTCTTTTATACTTTCTTCAAATACACCGTGCGTTGACGGATATGTTACCATTAACCCGGCAAGTTCCTGTTTATGGATGCCTGCATGTTTCCTGAGGTCTTCAACATCTATGTTCCCTGCTTCATCGCATTTGGTTACCACTACTCTAAAACCGGCCATAACAGCGGAAGCAGGATTGGTGCCATGGGCTGAAATAGGAATGAGGATCACATTGCGGTGCGATTCTTTTCTTTCAGCATGGTATCCGCGAATTGCCAGCAGGCCGGCATACTCTCCCTGTGCCCCGCTATTGGGTTGAAGCGAGCAGGCTTCAAAACCTGTAATGGCAGCAAGCCATGCTTCCAGCTCTGTAATAATTTCCTGGTAACCTTCCCATTGACCGGATGGGGCAAAGGGATGCAGGTTGCCGAACCCGGGCCAGCTCACCGGAATCAATTCAGAAGCAGCGTTGAGCTTCATGGTGCAGGACCCCAGGGCAATCATGGATGTGGTAAGGGAAAGGTCTTTATTTTCCAGCAATTTAAGATAACGCATCATTTCCGTTTCGCTGTGATGGCTGTTGAAAACCGGGTGCGTTAAAAATGAGGTCATCCTGGTAAGGGCTGTTGGAATATTTTCCAGGTTGCCGTCCATGTCAAAGTTGGCGCTGTAAGTATCCATAGCTTTTGCTTCTGCAAAAACACCAATGATGTTCATTACATCTTCCTGATTGGTAGTTTCGTCAAGGGAAATGCTGATATGATTGGCCGAATACAAAAAGTTGAGTTCCTTTGATGCCGCAATAGACCTGATTGCATCGAAATTATCGTCCTCAATGGTAAGGGTATCAAAATAATACTCATTGATGATATCATAACCGAGTTGGGCCAGAGCCGATGCCAGTGTTTGAGTCAATACACAGATCCTAAGCGCTATGTTCTTTAATCCGGCAGGACCGTGAAAAACCGCATACATGGCGGCCATGTTGGCGAGCAGCGCCTGAGCGGTACAGATATTGGAGGTAGCTTTTTCGCGGCGTATGTGCTGTTCGCGTGTTTGCAGCGCCATGCGCAGGCAACGGTTGCCGCTGGCGTCTATACTAACTCCGATGATACGTCCCGGGATGCTGCGTTTGAATTCATCCCTGGTAGCAAAAAAAGCGGCATGAGGTCCGCCGAATCCCATGGGTACGCCTAATCTTTGTGAAGATCCGATGGCAACATCGGCACCCAATTCGCCGGGAGGAGTTAGTAATGTAAGTGCGAGCAGATCTGTTGCCATAACAACCTGGGCATTGGTGTTGTGAAATTTATTGATCAATGCTCTGTAATCATCCACATTGCCTTTACTGTCGGGGTACTGAACAATAGCACCGAAGTAAGTATCGTCGGGATTTACAGTACGGGCATCACCGAAAATAAGTTCTATTCCAAGAGGTGCGGAGCGGGTAATCAGCACTTCTTTTGTTTGTGCAAATACCTTATTGTCAACAAAGAATTTAGGAGCGGTGATATGGGCCAGTTTGTTTTTATTATTAAACAGCATCGCCATGGCCTCGGCAGCAGCCGTGCCTTCGTCCAGTAAGGATGCGTTTGCAATAGGCAACGCGGTAAGGTCACTCACCATAGTTTGAAAGTTCAGCAGGCTTTCCAGGCGTCCCTGAGCTATTTCGGCCTGGTAAGGGGTATACTGGGTGTACCATCCCGGGTTTTCGAAAAGATTTCGCAGGATCACGCTGGGTACAATAGTATCGTAGTAACCCTGGCCTATATAAGATTTAAATACTTTATTTTTTAAAGCGATGGATTTAAGTTCTTTAAGGTATTCAAATTCACTTTGCGGTTCGTGCATATCGAGTGGCAGTTCCATGCGGATAGAAGCGGGAATGGTTTTATCAATCAATTCATCCAGGTTTTTTACGCCCACTGTTTTCAGCATTAATACTGTTTCTACCTCATTTGGTCCGATATGACGGGAGGCAAATTCATTTGCTTGTTGTTCGAAAAGATTCATAAAACGCTTAAGATTTTATCGTATAACATATATGAGTACAATGTTGTTCCGGAGTTTATTGCTTTTCTCTTCCTGCTATGTTGATGGCAGGAGAATAAAGAATTTCCGGGAGCAATTTCAAGAAGCAGGTAATCGTTCAAAAGATGCGCGAAGTTAAGGTGTAAGACTGAAAAAATAACCGGATTTATGTAGCAGTCGGGCGGGAAGTTGTCAGATAATAGGCATTGTGTTATACAACCTGGTGTACTGTAGCAAACAATCAGGCCACAAACACGAAGGCACCAAGGAACACAAAGATATCTTTGCGCTCCTTAGTGCCTTCGTGTTTGTGGCCCGTTTATGTACTACCTGTAAGCTGCATTACCGGGCAAAAGCGAAGTTTCCGGAATAGCTTCCTGGTGATTTTTTTCATCGGCAGCACCAGATGAAACTATTTCGTTTGCACGCATTTCTCTGCTTGTCATCCTGCTGCCATCATGGCTCCAGCCTGGCGGACCGAAAACATAACCGAGTTTTTGTTTCCAACTAATGTCTTTGCGCGAAAGGTCCTGGATTATCATGCTCCACTCATGAAAAATAACCACAGCCGGGTTAGCCGTTTGAACGGGTGTTGTAAGGCCGTATTTTATAGGGCTGTATTGCGCTACATTGAGTTCCGTTTGAAAAGTACCAAACATTTTATCCCAGATTATCAGGAACATTCCCATGTTCTTATCGAGGTATTTGGGATTCGAGGCATGATGAACCCGGTGATGAGAAGGGGTGACAAAGATGTACTCAAGCCAGCCCATTTTATCAATAAGTTCGGTATGAACCAGAATTCCCCAGATCTGCGTAACTGCGTATATGAAAATTATGTCAACAGGTTTAAAGCCGAGCAGTGCTAACGGTATAAAATAAATAAAGCGATAGAGTGGTTGAAACACTGAAGAACGAAAGCCTACCGCAAAATTCATCTGTTCCGAGGAATGATGGGTTACATGAACAGCCCAGAACAGCCTGATCTCATGATCAAACCGGTGCAGCCAATAGTACAAAAAGTCTTCAATAACCACTAACAATACCCAGTAAACAACCACGTTTTGTATGGTATAAAAATGCCTGTTGAAGAAATAAATGAGCACCCCGACATATAGTGCCCTGATCATTAGGTCTATACTGCTATTGGCAATTAACAGGTAAATATTTGTAATGGTATCTTTGAAAGTGTAAGTTTTGCGGTGCTGAATATTGCTGAATAGAATCTCACAGCCAATGATAATGATGTAAACAGGCGTGCTGATCAGTATTAATAATTGTTCTCTGAACGATTGCATGAAAAGTCAGTTGATTAGGGAATGAATGTGCAGGGTTGACAAACTACTTTCATAAAACAGCTTATCTTGCAGCATAATTAGCTATAATCATTCAAAATTCAAAGTTCCTGGTAAAATTATTAAAGTTATTTATCATTTTTTATCCTTCACTCCAATAACCAATGAATAACGAGTCTTTACAAAACTGGGAAAGGAAATCTAAAGAAAGTCAAAAGGTTTATAAACGTTTTTTAGAAAAAGCTGATAAGAATAAAGTACTTAAACAGTTGCCGGCCCTGCACGAAAAGGCTTTTGAGGAAATAGATTGCTTAAAATGTTCCAATTGCTGCCGCAATTATTCACCCCGCTTTAAAACACCTGATATTAAGAGAATTTCAAAACATCTTAAAATGAAGGAAAGCGATTTTATTGAAACTTACCTCCGTTTGGATGAAGAGGGCGATTATGTGGTGCGTTCTACGCCATGTCCCTTTTTGGGTGCTGATAATTTTTGCAGTATTTATGTTGAAAGGCCGTCGGATTGCGTACGCTTTCCTTATACCGATGAGGATGTATTTATAAAACGACCGCAGATTACTTTGAAGAACAGTAGTTTTTGCCCGATTGTTTATTTTGTTTTAGAACGATTGATAAAGTGATTTTAATATTCCATTTTCCGAAGCGAAGGCGCTTTAAACCAGGTAACCACCACCACGGCAATCGTCATACAGCCACCAAAAACCACCGAACGAACGGTACCCATAAGTTTGGCCATAACACCACTTTCAAACTGGCCCAGCTCATTAGAAGAATTAATGAACATGGAATTTACAGAAGAAACCCTGCCACGCATATTATCAGGGGTTTTAAGTTGAACAATAGTGCCGCGTATCACTACGCTTATACCATCCAGCACCCCGCTGCATATAAGCGCCATGAATGAAACCACATACCATGTTGATAATCCAAAAGAAATAATACACAAGCCAAAACCGGCAACGGCGTACATAAGAAGCCTGCCTTGTTTTTTATGTAACGGAAAGAATGTGAGTATAAGGATTATAGTAATGGAGCCTATGTCTGCTGCGGCGTTCAGCCAGCCAAAACCTATAGGGCCTACCTGTAAAATATCCCTTGCAAACACCGGTATCAACGCCACCGCTCCGCCGAACAACACAGCAAAAAGATCGAGGGCCACCGCCCCCAGCACTTCTTTCGTTTTAAAAACAAACCGTATCCCTTCCATAATGCTGTCAAGCGTTTTGGTATCATTCGATTGTACCATAATTGGTTTGGGCAGCAACGTAAATAAGAAGTAAAACGCCACACCGATATACAGTGCCACGATACCGAAAGTTGTTACATAATGTGTATGCGCTATCAGAAAGCCGGCGCTTCCGTGCCCTATCACAGATGCGGTGAGCCAGGTGCTCTGGTTAAATGTTACCGCGTTTGGTAATTGCGCCCTGGGTACTATCTGTGCTATGATGGCGTTGAGTGAAGGCCCGGCAAAAGCTCTTATAACACCGGAAAAAAATATAACTGAATAAATAAGCCATTGAATCCGGCTTTTGTTTAAATGATTGCCGGTGTATGCTACGGCTATTGCTGTCAATGCCATTACGCATAAAAAATAGCCTAGTGTGGTTTTCAGTAACAGGGATCTTTTATCGCTTTTGTCAATTACATGCCCTGCATATAAAGCAAGGCAGAAGGCGGGTAAAAATTCAGAAAGTCCCAGCAAACCGATGTCAAAAGGGTTACGCGTTAGTTCGTATATCCACCAGCCCACTACGGTGGTAATCATGCGCATGGCCATTACATAAAAAAAACGGGCTGTAATGAAATGTCTGAATTCGCTGATACGTAATACTTCCAAGGCGCTTTTATTTCCGGGCTGGGTTTCGATCATGTTTTGGGTATGAGGTATCAGGTATGAGGTATGAGGTTATGTGCTGATCAGCTTTTGCAGTGCAAATTAACACTATCATTCTATAAACTTCATAATGGTTTAATCTCAAACGCTCGAACTTCATTTTTGGCATCTGCAAATTCTATCGACATTTCCTTCTTACTGCTGATAGCTGATAGCTATTTACGGCAAGCTGATATAATGCTGTCCGTTATCGTAATCTTTATTTAATGCATCCAGGATTACCCTGAGGTGATTTTCATTTCCGAGGAAGTCCGCATTACCGGCATCTACAATCAGTGTTTTGATATTGTGCTGACGGAGGTATTGGGTGTAAGCATGCTGCAGCTTGAAAAGATAATCATCAGGAATAGAAAGCTCAAAAGAACGGTTGCGTTTTTTAATGTTCCGCTGTAGCTGGTTTACCGGCACATGCAGGTAAATTACAATATCCGGTTGTGTTAACTGCTGGTAAATGATATCAAATAATTTCTGATAAAGATGAAATTCTTCTCCGGGCAGGTTTACCTTGGCAAAAAGCAGGCATTTGGTAAAAAGGTAATCGGAGATGGTTATGTTTTGAAAAAGGTCTTTGGTATGGATCAGCTCTTTCAATTGCTTGTAGCGCTCAGCCATAAAAAATAACTCAAGCGGAAATGCATATTGCTGAGGATTTTCGTAAAACTTTGAAAGAAAAGGATTATCGGCAAATTCTTCCAGTATCAGCCTTGCATTAAAATGCTTTGACAACATATGAGCCAGGGTTGTTTTGCCCGCCCCGATGTTCCCTTCTATGGTGATGAAATGATAATCCATTTTTAACGGTTAATGATTATTATTAATGATTAACGGATGATGATTCATTATTTAAATTGATAATGCTGTTAACCTGTAGTTTCAATGATTAATTATTAATGATTAATTATTAATGATTAGTGATTAACGGATAGTGATTCATTATTATAACTTAATTAAAAAACTATAACCTGTAAATTTTAAAGCCAATCAATTAAGCACCACCCGTTAATCATTCATCATTGATCATTAATCGTTATTTTTCTTACCTCCGAATGATCCCTGCATTCCGCCAGCAATTGCTGAACAGGCTTTCTTAAAACCGGGTGTACCAGCAATGGTGCGATCTCCGATAAAGGTTGAAGCGCGAAACGCCGGTTTTGCAATTCCTTGTGTGGTATAGTGAGCGCTGTACTGTTACACACTTCTTCATTAAAGAGCAGCATGTCTATATCAATAATACGCGGGCCATATTTTTCCTCCCGTATCCTTCCCATTTTTTCTTCAATGCTGAGCAATTGAAGCATCAGATCCTTAGCTTCGTATCTGGTATGCAGTTCCAGCGCCTGGTTTAAAAACGAAGCCTGTCGGGTATTACCCCAGGGAGCTGTTTCATAAATGGATGATCGGGCGGTAACTTTCCCGCACTGTTTTTGTACCAGGGTTACTGCCTGTTCCAGGTAAAAGAATTTATTGCCAACATTGCCGCCTGTCAATAAATATGCTTTATTAAAATATTCCATCAGCTTAAGGCTCAAATATCTTTATTTTTGATTTTTATATAAAATTAGTTTCAACACATGAAAAGTTTCTTTAAAATATTTTTTGCCAGTTTATTGGCAATGATAGTCTTTTTAGTGATCGGTATTTTTATAATTGGTGGATTGATGGGAGCACTCATTAATAATTTATCTTCAACTTCAGAACTGGAAACCGGTTCAAAAGCGGTTCTTGTAGTAGACCTCAGCCAGACCTACCAGGAACAGACACGTGAGAACCCGATCGCTTCATTCAGTTCGGCGGATCAATATGATTATCCCGGCCTGTACGATGTGGTGAGGATGATCCGGTACGCCAAATCAGATTCCTCGGTAAAGGGC